>CANHVK010000046.1 GCA_947464135.1 Flavobacteriia bacterium
TAAAAGTTTATGCGAACAAATGAATTTGAAAGGGATCATTTTTGGTGGAAGAATTCCAAATTACTCCAAATTCGCAGATACAGTTTCACCTAAAGAATATATCGACAAAGTCAAATTGAAAGAAATTTACGATCCCGTATTAACTTTTCAATTAAGTAATGATTTCCACGTGCTAAAATTAATGACTGGATATTTGCCGAACGATTTAAGTTCGAAAGAATATGCTACTTTGTTAGAATGGAATAACATTTTTTATACGACAGAGAAATCATCGAAAAAAACAGATGTTCGTTTGGGATTGGTTCAATGGCAAATGCGACCGATGAGCAAGTTGGAAACTCTGTTCGAGCAAATGGAATATTTCATCGATGCGGTTTCAGACTACAGCTGTGATTTTTGTTTGTTTCCAGAATTCTTCAACGCTCCGTTAATGGCTAAATACAATGATTTGCCAGAATCCGAGGCTATAAGAAAATTAGCACAATACACGAAAAAACTGAAAGCGAAATTCAAAGAATTTGCTATTTCTTACAATATAAATATCATAACAGGGAGTATGCCTTTAATTGAAAATGATCATTTATATAATGTAGGGTATTTATGTCGTCGTGATGGAAGCATTGAGGAATTCCGAAAAATTCATATTACACCGAGTGAATCTTATTCGTGGGGGATGATTGGAGGTAACCAAATAAAAACGTTTGATACAGATTGTGGAAGAATTGGCATATTGATTTGTTACGATTCTGAATTTCCTGAATTGAGTAGAATTTTAGCAGAAGATGGGATGCAAATATTATTTGTTCCTTTTTTAACAGATACACAAAATGGTTTTCATCGCGTAAAAAGATGTGCGCAAGCAAGAGCAATTGAAAACGAATGTTATGTAGCGATTGCTGGGTCTGTTGGAAATTTACCTAAAGTGAGTAATATGGATATTCAGTTTGCACAGTCTGCTGTTTTTACTCCTTGTGATTTTGCTTTTCCTACCAATGGGGTGAAAGCAGAAGCTACCCCAAATACAGAAATGATCTTAATTTGTGATGTAGATCTTTCTTTGTTAAGAGAATTACACAATTACGGAAGTGTGACTAATT
The DNA here is from genome assembly GCA_947464135.1 of Flavobacteriia bacterium. GTDB lineage: Bacteria > Bacteroidota > Bacteroidia > Flavobacteriales_D > Crocinitomicaceae > CANHVK01. The sequence continues at coordinate 1,098 of CANHVK010000046.1, forward strand.
TAAAAGACAGAAGATTGGATGTATATAATGTAACGAAGGTTTGAGGTTATTTCCTTAAACCTTCTTTTATATTTTCTGGTATATTGTGATATTCTAAAAACAAAAAACCATCCAAACAATTATTGAATTTTTTGTCTACATTAAAACAAGTAATTTGAGCATTTAAACCGATATATTTTTTTAATAATATGGGTAAGTTTTTTCCAATATCTGTTTCTTGAATTAGTTTATCTAATTTTTCTACATCTCCGTTAGTACCAGCTATAAGTTTTATAATTTTCTTCTTATTTAAGATAGGATATTGAAATTTTTTTCTTGGTTTTACTAAGTTTTGTATTAATGAGTCATTTAAAAATTGTTCGCTATAATTTACTATGAAGCTCTTAGAAATTTTTGAAAAATGATTGCTAATACTAACGGGTCCGATTAAATATTTATATTTCGGATTTCGTTCCATAAACAAGAAAATTCCTTTCCAAAGTAAATAAAGAGGTGTTGCTTTACGTTGGTATTCGAGCGAAACAAAGGATCTACCCAGTTCAATACTTTCATACAAAGGTAGCTCTAATTGTTTTTTAAATTTGAATAAGGTGTAGGTGTAAAATCCTTTAATACCAAAATTATCAAATATTTCATCTCCTTTACCTAAACGATATGCACCAACCAATGATTCGTTTTTTTCATCCCATATTATAAGATGTTTATAATAAATATCAAACGGATCTAAGTCTAATTCTTTATTTGTACCTTCATTCACAGCTCTAAAAGTAATTTCTCTTTTTCTACCCAATTCTAACATTAGGTTAGGGCATTGATTTGCATCAATCTCATAAAGTTTATATTCATTGACAGAGCATAAAAGCTGTGTATCTTTTAGTTTTTTTATTTCAGAATTTAATAAATTGATTGAAATGGTAGCGATAATCTCTTGTTGTTTTCTTTTTATGCCTAAGATCGGTTTTTTATAAAAGGAATCAATTGAAATCGAATTTTTGAGAAATCTGGATTTTAATTGTAGGTATGTTGAAATTGAATGTTCAGAATCCATTTTTTTTAAATCTTCAATTTGTATTGGATGACCAATACGCATAGTTACTTTTTTATTTTTTTTATTAAAGATTTCAGAAGGCAATTTTGCAGTTCTTAAAAGTGGGTGTATTAAACCTAACGCGTGAAATAAAGGACTATTTGTTCCTGATATATAGGTAGGTATTACTGGTACATTACATTTTAGGATGAATTTGATAATTTGATCCCATTCTTTTTCTTGTATGTTAAGTTTTGAAAGTTTAAATGCAGCTACTTCTCCTGCAGGGAAAATTCCTAGTGGATGTCCTTCTCGAACATAGGTCAATGCATTTCGTATACCATTAACACTAGATTTTTTATCCTTCATTGTCTCAAAAGGATTTACAGAGAATATCATTTCTTTTAAAGGAGCTATTCTTTCCAATAAAAAATTAGCCATCAATTTAAAGTCTGGTCTTTTTTCTGCAATCGTCTTACAAATGATTAATCCATCCAAAGCACCGAAAGGATGATTTGATAATAGTATAAACCCTCCTTTTTGAGGAATACGTTTAAGATCTGCTTCTGGAATTTCAAATTGAATACCTAAATCGGCCAAAATGGATTCTACAAAATCAATACTATTTTTTTCTTTATGTTTTAAATATATTTCATTTAGTTCTTTTAATTTCAGTTTGTTATAAACGAAATCAGCAAGTTTGGATTTGTCATATTCTTTTACCTTAAGAAATTTTTTTAATTCTTCCTTAGAAATCAGTTCCATATCCCTTTTTTATTTCAAAGGAAAACCTTTCCGATAATTAAGTTGTGAAAAATAAATTATTTATTTTTTATTTCAATATGAACAAGAGTTAACATTTTAAAATATTCTTTTTGAATTATTTAAAATTATTTTTTAAATATAAAATAAAATTAATTCTCCATTTGTTTGAGATTTTTTGTGTTTATGATTTTTTTTGTTAAGCGTAGTTTATGATGTTCAAAATCTAATCACACTACTTTAATTCAATAATAATCATCGATTAATTAGCTTAAGATTTACTATAAATAGTTTTGTTCTGTGGAATGAAAATTCATTTTATCAACTACAAAATATATAATAAATGAGAGTTTTAGTGGGATTGGTTTTGATTATGTTTTCTTTCAATTCTTTATGTCAGGGGTTGGAAAGGGTAATCGTCGAGAAATTTTACACAGCAAGTGATCTGGATACGATATCTGAGTTACATACTTTTCCTTTGAGCAGAAATTCAATCACATATCGTGTGTATTTAGATTTAAAGCCTGGATATTCTTTGCAAGCTGTATATGGTAGTCCTGGACATGATTTGAAAATTAAAACATCTACTTTTTTCTTTAACCATTCAGAACACGGTGATGTGATTCCAAATGTAATACCATATAGAACATTAACTAAAAATACTGTTATGTTAGATTCTTGGTTATCTGTTGGTGCTTCTGGAGAAGATTCATATGCTTTATTATTAAAAGATGACGATACACTAGAGACCGTTAAGCATACTAAATTTTTATTATCTAAAAAGAATGGTAATATATTATTTGAAAAAGATGGATTAAAGGTATCCGGAAAAGTTCCTAGACCTACATTTTTTAATATTGATAGTGCAGCACTTGTTTTTGGTAATAAAAGTAATAAAAAAGAATTTTCAACTAACAATGGTGGATGGTTCTGCTTGGGTGGTGCTAAAGGACTAGATTCATTAGGTACAAATAAAATTTTAATAGGCCAGTTTACCACAGATGGTGATTTTTCATTTGAATTGAATGTGCAACTTGGAACACCAACTATTGGTGTTTCTGAAAAATATGTAGCTGTAAATCCTGTTGCGAGTGATTTTACTCATCCAGGTTTAATCTACGAGTCAAGAAAGAATAAATCTAAAAAAAATAAAAAATGATTAAACAATTACTTTTTACAGGTGGTCTTTTAGCTGCTGGATCAGTTTTTTCTCAACAAGGGTTAGAGAAAGTTATAGTAGAAAAATATTATGTTTCTAATAAAGAAGACTCTGTAGGTTCTGTAGGGAAATTACCTGTTGGTTCAGTTACTTATAGAGTGTATGCAGATATGTTACCAGGATATAAATTTCAAGCGCTGTATGGAGACGCTAATCATTCATTGATTATTAAATCCAAAGAAGGATTTTTTAACAATGAAGATAGAGGAGCTTCAACTGCTAATGCAATTAAAAGTGCACAGTTGAAAAACAATTCAGTTGCACTTGATTCATGGTTTTCTGTAGGCGCAGCAGCGGATGGTCAAATGGGAGTATTAAAATCTGAAGATGATAATAAAGCTAATTTATTACCGATTGCTTCTGATCCTATGTTAAAAAATAATGATACTGCAATGGGGATCTTTTTGAAAGATCAAGATGGAATCATTGCTGGTACCCCGATGCCAGTAACATTTGTAGGTGTAGAAAATATGTTGGGTATCTTTGATGCGTCTAGTTTAACAGATTCAATTTTTAAAACTAATAATGGTGCAATTTCTGCCTTAGGTGGAGCTACTGGACCAACTTCAGAGAATAGAATTTTATTAGGACAATTCACTACTAAAGGTCAATTTAGTTTTGAATTAAATATTCAAATCGGTACTCCAAAAGCTGGGGAATCACAATATTATGTAGCTTCTAATCCGAAAGCTGGTGAGTATACATTACCTTCATTAATTTATACGTCACCTTCAAAAACAACTACAACACCACCAACTCCAGTGGATACGACTAACAAGGCTAGCTTAAACTTGATAGAAAATCATTCAATTACAACTTTTCCAAATCCTTGTTCTGATAAGTTATTTGTGAAGTTTGATAAGAATTCATCAGGCAAGTATAATCTTGAATTACTTTCTGCTGATGGTAAAATAGTTACAAATAAAGTGTTAGATGCTAATTCTGATTTAAATGTTGTTGATTTAACTACATATAATAAAGGGGTTTACTTTGTTCGTATTTCTAATCAAAATAGCATATATAATCAAAGAATTATAATTGATTAATTCATTTCATTATGAAACAAATCTTTTGGTCTATCTTTTTCTTGATTTCAGCATCGGTTTATTCTCAAAAGAAAATAGAAGGTGTTGTTAAAAATGAAAAAAATGAAACCCTTTTTGGAGTTAAAATTTTCTCAAAATACGATAAAACTTTAAATGCTAAAACAGATGTTGAAGGTAAGTATGTGATTACATTAAACGATACATCATCTTTTTTACTTTTTAAACAACCAGGTTATGATGTTTTTGAAGTTAAAATGGATACTCTGAAAGATTTGTCTTTATTAAAAAAAGTTGTTTTAATTTCTCCAACAAAAAAATTAAAAGTGATTACAATTAGCGGTAAACCTGTTAAGAGTAATGAGACTTATATGGAGAATGTGAAAAAAAATTCTTCCACAACGATTGATTATATTTCTGCTGAAACAATTAAGAAAACAGGTGACCCAAATGTGGTTGCAGCGATTTCAAGAGTTTCAGGGGTTTCTCAAAGTGGAGGATTAATTACGGTTAGAGGTATTGGGGATCGATATGTGAAGACTACCTTGAATGGTTCTAGAATTCCAACATTAGATCCTCTTACCAATAACATAAAATTGGATATTTTTCCATCAAGTTTAATTGATAATATTGTCATTACAAAAACGGCTTCTCCGGATTTACCTGGTGATTTTTCAGGTGCATATATATCGGTTGAAACAAAAGATTATCCTTCAAAATTGGAGGTGAATCTTGAAACACAATTTAATTATAACTCCCAAACTACTTTTAAGGAGGTGATATCTACCCAAAGAAGTAGTACTGACTGGCTAGGCTTTGATAATGGTTTAAGAAATAGATCTTTACTTGACTTTAATACTCCATCTCTGAATCCTACAGCTTATCAAGAAATGAAAGCGTTAGGCTTAGAAGAATTTTTTAAAAATATCGGAGTTTCTTCATGGAGAGACGGTACTCCAGAAGCAGATTCATATTTTAAACTTGGTTTAGTTGAATTAGGACTCCTTTCAAAAGCAGACATTAATGACAATACTGCATATAAAGAAGCAAAGTCTAGGTATGATAATGAGTTTAAGCCTAAGGCTTTTAATATTATAAACCCTAATAATACAGATTATTCTAATGGGTTTCCAAATAATTGGAATACTCAAAATCGCATAGCTCCAATTAATTTTTCTCAAAATTTTAGTGTGGGTAATCAACTTACTATTTTCGGAAAAACTGTTGGGTTTTTAATGGGTGTAAGGTATGGTAACTCTTTACGTTATGATCCAAACGGAATTTCACAACGTTTGCAAGGGGATACCACTACAAAAGGTTTTGACACACAAGATAATGCAAGAATCAGTCGTGAGACAAATGGTATAAATGGTCTATTTAATGTTTCTTGTAAATTCAATACAAAACATTCACTTACGTTGTTGTTTATGCCAAATTTTTCTGGTACAAATGATGCAGTAAATTTTAATTCAATCAATGATGGAACAAAAGACCAAGAAGTAACTAACCGTGTCAATCAATTTTATGAGCAAAGAAGGCAATTAATTTATCAGGTAAAAAGTATCAATCAATTGTTCAAATCTAAATTAAAAGCAGAGTCTTTTTTCTCTTATACCAAAGGAAGTAGTATTGCTCCAGATTTTAAAGTGATCCAGTTTGATTATCAAAGAAATAATTTAACGGATAGTACTATGGAATATGTCTTTTCTCCTACCGCTGGAGATGGGATTAGAAGGTATTTTCGTTTTCTTGATGAAAACATTGCTGATGGTCGTGTGTCTGGTGAAATGAAATTAGGTTTAGTAGATAGTGCTTTAACACAATACCGTAAATTGAAATTTGGTTTTGCTTACCAAAATTTAGATAGAACTTCTCATATGGAAGAGTTCTTTTTAGATTTAGGTAATAAAATTGGTAGTAAACCATTGTCAAACAATGATATTAATTCGTACCTAAATGCCGATAAATTTATTTTAAAAGATGGTAAAATTGATTTTATTTATAATAAAACTCAATTTGATCGTAATCATACATTTGGTTATAGTACAATTAGATCTGGATTTGCAATGATAGACCTTCCATTTAGATCTGGTTTAAGATTAGCTGGTGGTGTAAGAGTTGAACAATCTATTATTTTCTCAGATGTGATTGCTTACAACTTAAAAGGATTTAAAAGAAATGATTTAAGAAGAGAAAATTTAGGTGGATTTCCTTTAGTGAATCCTGCAGATATAAATGAGGTAAACTTTCTACCATCGGTAAATGTGGTTTATTCGTTGAAAAAAATTCAAAAAGCGGATGTTAATGTTCGATTTAACTTCAGTCAAACGATTGCTCGACCAAGTATTCGTGAGTTGAATGATGCTGCGGTGTTTGATAATGAATTTAGAACATTGATATATGGAAACTCAGATTTAAAATTAGTTAATATTAATAATTATGATTTTAGAGCTGAATCTTATTTTAAAAACAAAGATCAGATTTCAATCAGTTTATTTCACAAAGATTTTACAAACCATATAGAAATGGGATTCGGATCTGCAGGTATTACTTGGCAAAATATTGATAAATCGATTGCACAAGGGATCGAATTTGAAGGAAAAAAGAACTTTGGAAAAGTAGTGTCTTTCAATACAAATATTACACTCGTGAAGTCTTTATCTTCTTTTATTAGAAAAGATATGCAAATTGTAAATGGGATTAAACAGTTTACAAACTTAGATACAGTGGATCGTCCAATGTTTGGTCAGGCTCCATACGTGATAAATTCCATTTTGAATTTTAAATTGGACAGTGCTAAAATCAATATAGCTCTTTCATACAACGTTCAAGGTCCAAGATTGGTTATTACTGGGGTGATTAAAGGATTCCCAGATGTATATGAGATGCCTAGAAATACGTTAGACTTAAAAGTTTCTAAAACGTTTGGTAAATCAATTACAACAAGTTTTATGATAAGAGATATATTCAATGCTCCTGTTCGTAGAGCATACAAAATGAATAACGGTTGGGTTGATTTTGATAATTTCAGATATGGTTCAAATTTCTTCTTTTCTGTAGGATATAAATTCCAATAATGTAGATATGTGTTTGATAGGTATGAAAAAAAATAGTTTGGTTAAGTATTTATTTCTTTTAAGTATTTTTTTATTTTCAAATTTAGGCCACGCCCAATTAGAAAAGCTGTTTATTGAAAAATATTATGTTTCAGATCTCAAGGATCAAACAAATTCTGAAGGGATGAAATTACCTGCAGGTACTACTACTTATAGAATTTATGCAGATCTTGAGAAAAAATCTAAAATTTCACGCATTTTCGGAAATACTAAGTTTCCAATTTTAATAGCTAGCTCAGATACTATTTATAACGATACTGTTGATGGAAAATCTTTCGGAAAAGACATTTCGAGAATTAGGTATTCTGATAATTTAGTTGCTTTAGATTCTTGGTTAACAATAGGTCAAACTACTACATACAAAAGTCCTTTGGCTAGCTTTGGGATACCTAAAGTCGATGATAATGATGGATCATTTATTAAAAGTTCTGGTGGATTTTTGTCAAATAGTAACTCTGAAGCTGGTAAAGCATTAACAGTTTCAGATGGAATGCTTTCCAATAATTTAAATATTAAAGGTTGGTCGTCGAATGGTTTAATCGTCTTAGGTGTTGATACATCTATTTTTGACAAAGGTGGTTTTAAGAAAGAATTCAAAAGTACCTTGTTTGAATTGAAATCGGATGGTGTTTCAGGTGTTGATTCAGTTAAAAATCAAGTTCTCCTAGCTCAAATAACTACAAAGGGTGAACTTAAATTCAATATGAATTTAGAGTTACTAATTGAAGAAAACGGAAAACAAAGAAAGGTGATGTATGTGTCTAAAAATGAAGGAACTAATGATAGTACTATTTACAGTCCATTTCTATCTTACCCTTTTACTTGTGGTTGTACAGATCCTAATTATTTAGAGTACGATAGAGCATTTGTCTGTACTAAAGAAGGTGCTTGTAAGACGCCAATTGTGATTGGTTGTATGGATCAAAGTGCGTGTAATTTTGATGCTAATGCAAATAAAACATTGCCTTCATTGTGTTGTTATCCGGGAAAATGTAATAATAGAGATATTACTATTGTTTGTCCTTCTTTGCTAAATGAAAATGTAAATTGCGAAATCTATCCTAATCCTGTTGAAAATGATTATGTGATGTTAGATGTTCAAACAGGTATTGACCAGGAGATTAAATATGATATCATTGATATTTATGGTAAGAATTTAAAAAGTCTTTCTCTAGGGAAGTTGAAATTAATCAATGAAAAAATCAATTTAGAAAATTTAAATGCTGGAATGTATCAAATCAAAGTACAGGTTGGTTCGAGTGTTTTTTCTAAACTAATCATAAAAAAATAAACGCTTTAATTGTATAAATATGTTTTCTCTATTTAAATCAAGTTCTATTTTTTCACTTTTGTTTTTTGTGATTACATTTTTTTCTTTATCATCTTGTAAAAAATCAGAAGTTGAGACGAAATTAGAATATGACACTATTTCGGATATCGACGGCAATAAATACAAAGTTGTTAAAATAGGAGATCAGTGGTGGATGACAGAAAATTTAAAAGTTACAAAATTCAATGATGGGACTGATATTTCTGAGTTTAAAACGATTTCTTCAACGATTGATTCTACTTGGATTAAATCCGTAAATCCAATGTTTTTAAAACTAGATTCTATAAAAGGAAATTTATACAATGGGTATATTGTTAAATCAACTAAAAACATTGCACCAAAAGGTTGGCGTGTTCCTTCTGATGATGATTGGAAAAAATTAGAAGCATACATTGGATTATCTAATGAAGAAGCTCAAAAATATGGATGGAGAGGTATAGATCAAGCAGAGCAATTAGTGATCGAGTCATCTGTTGGTTGGTTAGCAGGGACTGTATTATTCGGTAATAATAAAACTGGATTTAATGCAATTCCATCAGGTTGTTATGTGTCGAATGGCTATTTAAATAAAGAAACAAACAGTGCATTTTGGTGGTCTTCTACAATTGCTAATTCTAAATTAATTTATAGAAATATTGATTTTTCTCATCGAAATATTTTTAGACATTACACGAGTTTAAATTATGGATTTTCAATTCGTTGTGTTAAAGAATAATTTTCTCATCCCTTTAAATTAATAAGCATGTATAAAAGCCTTAGTTTCCTTTTTTTCTTTCTAACTTTTAGTTCAATCAGTATAGCTCAAGAAGCAAAAGATTCTGTTCTTCATTCAAGAGTTTCATTCAATTATCAACCTAGCATAACCTATCGATTTTTAAAAGCGAGTGAAAGTCAAGATGCTATTTTATTGAAAAACAATTTAGATTCTATTGAATCATACGATTATGGTTTTTCTTTTGGTTTAAATTACAGATACACTTTTAAAAAACATATTGGTATTAGCTTAGGTGTTAATTACGTTTCATTTAGAGAGCAAACAATAAATGGTTCTATAGATAATTTTATCAATTATAAAACCACTAATACCTATTTCTCTATTCCTCTTAATTTGATATATATTTCTAAACTAAGAAAGTATACAAACTTTCATATTTCTGCTGGTGTATCACAGTGCTTTTTAAATACTCAATATCAACGAGTTTATAATTCATTAAAAAATGAAGACGTTGAATTCGAAACAAGCTATGACCTAAAAAAATCAATCCTTCTAATGCAAGCAGGTCTTGGGGTTAATTTTAGATTAAATAAAAAGGTTTCTTTTACGACCGAAGTAGTATATACCCAATCAATAGGTCAAATGAATAATTCAGATAATTTGAGTAAATCGATTTATTCTTTTGGACCAAATTTTATGTTTGGTTATTCTTTTTAGAAATTTCAACGTTCGTTTAATTATACTTTCTTATTTTTTGATTTAATTTTTGTTTGATTATGAAATTTAATAATGCCTTTTTAATAATTACATTTTTCGTGTCATTTTTTGGACTATCTCAATCTTGTATTGATGGTGATTGTATTAACGGTAAAGGAACTTTTAAGAACAAGGATAAATCAATTTATGTAGGTGAATTTAAAGATTCCCTATTTCATGGTAAAGGAATTTTAACTTTTCCAAATAATAACAAATATGAGGGTGATTGGAATAAAGGTAAAAAAAATGGTTTCGGTGAATTTATTTGGTATAATGGAAATAAATATATCGGTTCTTTTTTTGATGATATGGTTCAAGGAAAGGGAACTTATTATTGGATAAACGGTGATATACTAGAAGGAGAATTTAAAAATAATTTATATAACGGTATTGGTAAAAAGACTTTCGCAAATGGAGATATTTACGAGGGTAATTTCTATAATAATTTTATGAATGGAACAGGACGTTTATATTATCAAAATGGCGATGTTTTTGAAGGGGAGTGGAAACTTGATAAGAAAGAAGGAAAAGGAAAATTAATTTTAAAAGATAAATCCTATAAGATTGGTAATTGGTCTAATGATATGATGGATGGTGAGTTTTCAATCTTCTTAGAAAAAAATAGATTAATTAAAACAGAAATTTGGTCTCAGGGTAATTTACTTTAATTCTTTTTTTAATTATTTGTTAAGCGTTTTTTTTATAGCTAAAATATCGGTAATAATAACCATCTTTTTTTAACATTACCACTCAATATTTATATTCTAATCATAATATCAATTTTACCTCTTTTTTTTGTTTTCATTCGATATTTGTTTCGTTAACATTAATAACAAAAAAATGAAAAAAGAGACTAAAATTTCTAAAGTAATTGCTGGTTTAGCTTTGTCTACATTAGCTGTTACAACTGGTTTCAGCCAGTCTAATTTGGGTGCAGCTTGCGGATGTCCTCCTGTTGCATCAAGACCAACTGTATTGTTGTCTTCATTACCTGGTTTTACTGCTATCAGTGGTACATACGGTGGTGAGTTAACAAGTGGTGCTACATTAACTTGTAACAATACTTACATTATCGATCAAAAAATTTACATTCCTTCTGGTAAAACAATTAACATCGCTCCGGGTACTGTGCTTAAAGGTAGAGCAAACCAAGTAGTGAATGGTACAGAAGATAAAGCTACTGCTACTGCTTTAGTAATTATGAGAGGTGGTAAAATCAATGCAGAAGGTTCTGCAGATTGTCAAGTGGTTTTTACTGCTGAGGCAGATCCAATGGATGGTACTTATCCAATTGCAAACAAAGGTATGTGGGGTGGTGTAGTTATGTTAGGTAAAGCTACTAACAACCTTACTTTGGCTGCAAACGGTCCTTTTGTACCAGGTGGTTCTGGTAAATTAGCTGTTGCGGATGGTTTAGGTACTATTGAAGGATTTGCTACTTCAAATACGCAAGATCAATATGGGGCTAATTTATCTGCTGGTGAATCATTTGATGATAACGATAACTCTGGTATTTTAAGATATGCTTCATTACGTCATGCAGGTGCTAACCTAGTTGTTGGTGCTGAAATTAACGGTTTAACTTTAGGTTCTGTTGGTCGTGGAACGACGATTGATCATATTGAAATCGTTTCTTGTGCAGATGATAACATCGAATGGTTTGGTGGTACGGTAAACATGAAATACGTTGCTAGTTTCTACGGTAACGATGATATGATTGACTTTGACTGTGGATATACAGGTAAAAACCAATTCTTTTTCGGTTTAAAAACAGATGCAACTGCGAGTGCAGATAATGATAATGGTTTTGAAATGGATTCAGACGACCAAAAATCAAATGCTTTTCCTAGGTCGAATCCTTCTTTCTACAATGTTACTCTAGTTGGTAATGCTAAGTCTGTTTCAACAGCTGATAACAGTTCATTAGCTGGAATTTGTGCAAAAGAATTAACAGGTGGTGAAATTTACAACTCTATTTTTGCAAACTTTTTCAGAGGTTTTGATTTAACTAAATCTGTTGGAACAAGAACAGGTGGTTCAGAAGCTTACCATAACTGGTCTACTGCTAATGGAAATGGAACTAACATTTTAAAAGTAAAATGTAATACATTTGTAGGTTGTACTTCTCCTATCACTGTTGGTAGATCTGCAGCTAACGTTGTTTCAGCGGATACTGCTCAGTTCTATACTACTGATAAAAACGTTGCTATTGCTACGAACACTTTACCTGGTTTTGACTACACTTTTACAATCAACAATACTACAAACACATATTCAAAACAACCTGATTTCGTTCCTAACCCTGCAATTGTTGTAGCTGGTTGTCCAACTGCTCCGGTTGATGGTTTCTACAGAGCTGCTAACTATAGAGGTGCTTTCTCTTCTAACGCTGGTGAAAACTGGTTATCTAACTGGTCTTATGCTCAAGTATTGAACGTAACGAAAGGGTTAGTAGCTTGTCCTACTGACGTGAACGGTGATGGTATTACTAACGTTACAGATTTCTTACAATTATCTTCTCAATTCGGTTTGAGCTGTAATTAATAATTACAAAACCCTTAGTTTTTTCTTTCTAATACGCATTGCACTGCGAATTTGTAAAAAGTTGAAATAGCTAAGGGTTTTTCTTTTTTTAAAAAATCAAATATAATAAAAATGAAAAAAAGTACAAAAAGGCTGTTTCTAGGTTTAGGATTAGCTCTATTAAGCGGAAATGCTGTTGCTCAAAACGGTATCGAGCAAATCATTGTAGAGAAGTACTATATAGCAAATGCTGCTGATGCTGCTGCTTCTGTAGGTACTTTACCTGTAGGATCTGTCACTTACCGTGTGTATGTTGATATGCTTCCTGGTTATAAATTTCAAGCACTTTATGGTGATGCAAATCACCCATTAAAGTTTTCTACTACCACTTCTTTCTTTAACAACGAAGACCGAGGTATGACAACTGCAAACGCTATTGCTAGTACTCAGTTGAAAAACAACACGGTAGCTTTAGATTCTTGGTTCTCTGTAGGTGCTTCTGCTACTGGTCAATTTGGTGTGTTAAAATCAGATGATAATGGTGCTGCAAACTTGTTATCTACAACAAACCCAACTACGGTTTTAAAAAACACTGCTGCGGCATTAGGTATTCCTTTAACTACGCATGATGGTAATATGGCTGGTTCTCCAGAGGCGGTTACTTTCGTTGGTTTCGACCCAACGGGTGGTGTTTTTGATGCGACTTCTTTAGCAGGTAATCAATTCTTAACTACAGATGGTGCAATTTCTGCTTTGAGTGGTGCTACTGGACCAACTTCATCAAACAGAATATTGATTGGACAGTTTACAACTGACGGTGTTTTCCGTTTCGAATTAAACATCCAAGTAGGTACACCAACTCCAGGTGTTTCTCAAAAATTTGTAGCTAAAAATCCTGGTGCTGGTGAGATTTCTATCCCAACATTGATTTTAGAGCCAAATGTTCCACCAACAATTTCAATTACTAATCCTACAAACAACCAACAAATTGTAACAGGTACAAACGTAAATATCACAGCGAATGCTACTGATTCTGATGGTACAGTTTCTAAAGTAAATTTTTATGTAGATGGTAATAAAGTAGGTGAAACAACTTCTTCGCCTTACACATTCCCTTACACTGCTGTAGTTGGTAACCATGCGATTACTGCTACTGCTATTGATGATAAAGGAGATAGTACAACTACTGCTGCTGTTAATATCATTGTTGCAAATAACCAAGCGCCTACTGTATCTGTTTCTTCTTCTGCTAATAATGCTGTTGTTGGTGATGTCTTAACTTTTACTGCTACTCCAAATGATGTTGACGGTTCAGTTGCTTCAGTTCAATTCTTTGTAGATAACGTTTCTATAGGTACTGATAATACTGCTCCATTCACACAAACTTGGACTTCTACTACTGGAGCTCATGTTGTTAAGGCTGTTGCAACAGACAATTTAGGTTTAACAGCTACATCTACTAACATCAATGTATCGATCGCTAACAACAATCCTCCAACTGCTACTATCACTGCTCCTTTAGCAAATGCTACTATCATTGCTCCAACAGTTGTGAATATAGAAGCTACTGCTACTGATTCAGATGGTTCTGTTTCTCAAGTTGAATTTTTGGTAAACGGTGTTGTTGTTGGTACCGATAATGCTTCTCCTTATGCTTTTGCTTGGACTTCTACTCCAGGTGCTAAAACAATTACAGTTCGTTCTACAGATAATAAAGGTGCTACTACTACTTCTGCTGCATTGAACTTAAACATTGCTGACCCTAACGCTCTTCCTTATGAAGTTAGAACAATTGATCAAAAATGTATTTTACCTACATTCAGTCTTCCAATTGCTGCTGCTGCAACAAATAATGTTGATAATGTTATCGGTTATGACTTAGTGTTAAACTACGACAAAAACAAATTAACTCCAACTGGTAATATCGTTGTTAATTCAGATATGATCAATGCTACATTGGTTAATACTTCAAATTCCATCGATGCTGTAAATGGTAAAATGAACATTTCAGTTTACTTTACTCCACAAGCTCCTGCAGGAACTAAATTTGTTGGTAATGGTAAATTAATCTCTGTTGAATTTAATAAAACGGCTAACTTTGCTTCTGTAGATACAGCTATTGTTTCTGTTTCTTCTTTACAGGAAAGTTATATTTCTGGAGTTCAAACGAAAGCAGTTTCTTCTGGTAAAGCAATAACTCACAAAGATTATATTTACCCAATGGCTTTAAGATTTTGGGGAGATAATAAAGCAATTAAATACAATGCTTCTTTACCAAATAACCACTTAATTACTAATGTATACGGAGCGGATGTTGTAACAAAGGTTTTAAATCCAAACAATGTTGCTGCTGCTACAGATACAAATGGTGTTGTTAGTTATGATTTAAGAAATGGTTTAGCTGTTAGCATTAAGAGAGATATTGCTGGTTCTACAGATGTTTTTGATGTTGTAAACGCAGCTGACGTAAGTGTTGTAAACTCGATCTTATTAAATGATGTTAATGTAACTCCTTCTGTTTATCAAGTGATAGCTGCTGACGTTAACTTAGATGGTGTTATCTCTGCTGGTGATATTTCACAAATCAGACAAAGAGGTACATTAAAAATTGCTGAATTCCGTCAAGCTTGGAACTATGATAATGCTGGTGTATCTAATGGTCAACCATCAAGAGACTGGATTTTTGTTGACTCATTAAGATTGAAAAATGATCCTGCATATACTATTTCTTCTTCATACCCAACGAATGATTTGGCTGGTGGTTTCTCGAAATCTAGAGTGCCTGTTGTTCCTGCTGTATTGAATGCAAATGTTACTGACTTTTCAAACTGTCCAGTAATTACAGGTGAAACTTATAAAGCAATTATGTTAGGTGATGTGGATGGAACGTATGCTGCTCAACCAAATAGTGGTCTATTAAAATCTAACGTAGCTGATCAAAATGCAAAAATCGTTTTCGATTTAACAAAAGCTAAAAAATCAGGTAATGTAGTTGAAGTTCCTGTTTCTATTGAATCAGATGAGAAGTTCAATGCATTTGATTTTGCTTTAAATTTATCTGATGAAGCAGTGAAATTAGAAGGTATTACAGTTACTTCTAAAGAAATTGAAAACTACTACCATTATAATGAAGAAGACCAAACGCTTCGTTTTACTTCTAATAATTATGATAATTTCGCTACATACAATACGGTTGCTACTATCAAATTACGTGTTGATGAAAACGCTTCTTTAAATACATTGAAGCCTAGATTAGCAATGTTAAATGGTAGAAAAACACAAGTTGAAGTTAGACAAACTCAATTAGAAGCTACTTCTTTTGATCTTAAATTATTCCCTAATCCAGCAAGTGAAAATGTATCTGTAAGAACAAATGAAGATGCTGTATTGGTAATATCTGATTTAACAGGAAAACAAGTTTCTGATTCTTTTGAATTAAAAGCAAATACTACTAAAAATGTAAATTTAAACGAGTTGCCTCAAGGGGTTTATTTATTTAAAGTTACAGGAGAAAATGTTGTAAGAGTGGAGAGAGTGGTAATAAATAAGTAGATTTTTTCTACATTCTGTTTTTTTTCTCTTGAAGCCACCTGAATAAGGTGGCTTCTTGTTTTTTTGAATGTTAAGTAAATAACATCTAATTAAAATTTAATTATTGATATTTAAATAGTTTCATAATAAATACTTTATTATATAGTCTCATTTGGGGGCTATTTTTGATTAAAATATATTATTATGATTAGACTTTCGAAATTGCTATTTATATTTTTCTTAAGTATATGCTCTTTTAATTCCTATGCTTTAGTTCCACCACCGCCTGATGTTTCTAATGATAGTGTTATAATTGATTTGAAAAACAGTACTGTTTCTTTTAATAGTGGAGAAAGATACCTGGACATTCCTGTTTTTGTTAAAACAAAAAATCCTGTAAGTTCATTTGATATTCGTCTGAAATTTAATCAATCCAAATTAGAGTATATTTCGACAACAAAAATTAACTCCCAATTAGAACCGTTTACATTTTTAAATACAAACGATAATTTTCTAAGAAATAATACTGCAGGTCCAACAGTTTCATACGAAATACCAAACAATACACCACTAATTTATCTTCGCTTTAAGTTAAAACAAAGTTGTGTTCTTATAAATACGGATGATTTTTTTCAAATTACAACCTTATTAATTGGTTATCCATCTAAAAATAAGGTTACGCAGATGGAATCAGTTAAAACTGTTGCTAACTTGCTGGCAAGTGGATCAAAGTGTACAAAAAGTAATTTGACTTTTTCTGGTCCTAGTACTTCAGGTGGTGTACCAATATCAGAATATAAATGGGAGTTTGGAAATGGATCTGTTTCAAATTTACAGTCTGTAAATACATCTTTTTCTGAGTATGGTGATTATACTATCAAGTTGTTAACTAAAACCGTTGATGGATGTAAAGACTCAGTATCGCAAGTAATTACAATTTATGATTCTCCAGTCTCTAGTTTTGATTATACTACCAACCAGTCTTTGGATACTGTTTATTTTAAAAATCTATCAAGTGTTGAAAACGATGAAATGAACTACGAATGGAAATTTGGCGATGCGTCAACAAGCTTTTCTAAAGATCCTAAACATAATTACTTATCAGGAGGGGTTTTTAGAGTAGAATTAATAGTTAGAACTACAAACGGATGTTTTACTTCATATAGTTCCAATGTTATTTTGCAAAAACCGATTGTTGATTTTAAATATTCCATAAATGCCTGTGTCGATATCGATTTGAAATTCGAAAATCAATCCACATTCACTAATGGTAGAATAGAGAGTTGGCAATGGGATTTTGGAGATCAAATTATTTCTTCTGTTGAAAATCCTACTCATAAATATAATAAAGCAGGAAAATATATTGTAAAACTATTAGTTACATCTGATAAAGGAATAAAATCAGAGTTAATAAAAACCATAGAAATAAACAATAAACCCATTGTTAATTTTGAAGCAAATATTACTTCGGGATGTTCGCCATTATATGTAAGTTTTAGTAATAATTCAACCTATGACTTAGGCTCACGTTTTATATATGATTTTGGTAACGATCAAATGTCTACTCAACCTGATCCAGTTCAGGGATTTACAGAGCCTAAATCATATTTTGTAAAAAAAGTAATCATAACACCTGGTGGTTGTAAAGATTCTATTATTAAATCTTCTTACATAGTTGTTAATCCTAATCCTGTGGTTTCCTTTAATGCTTCAGGAGGATGTTTAAATACTTTGTTAAATTTTAATGATAGTTCAAAAGTAGATAATGGAGTAATTTCAGGTTGGAATTGGAATTTTGGTGATGGATTTTCTGTATACACTAAAAATGCTCAATATGCCTATGACAAAATCGGAAAGTTTCCTTTAAAACTTACTGTAACTTCTAATAAAGGATGTTCTGCTTCAATTCTTGATACAGTTATCATAAATGCTAAACCGAAAGTGCAATTTAATGCACAAAAAACCACAGGTTGTATTCCTCTTACCCCTCAATTTAAAGATTTTTCATCTACTATAGAAGGTTCAAAATACAATTGGAATTTTGGTGATAATACTTTTTCTTTCGATAAAAATCCAACTAAAATATATCAAAAAGATGGAAAGTTTACTGTAAAACTATTTGTTACAGCACCAGGGGGGTGTACTGACTCATTAATCATTCCAAACTATATTAATCCGTTGAGTTTAGTTGTTGCAAAATTTAATCAATCGACTCCTTGTTCTAATAAAATCATTCAATTTAATGATAGTTCTTTTGTAACCGTTGGGAATATTTCAAATTGGAATTGGAATTTTGGAAATGGCTCATTGAGTACGCAATCTAATCCTTCTACTGTTTATAAAGAGTCTGGTAAGTATGTTGTTACTTTATCTGTTACTTCGAATCAAGGTTGTCAAAATACTTTTTCTAAGGAATTAACTATTGATGAATCTCCTAAAGTAGAATTTATGGCGGACAAAACAAATGGTTGTTTTCCTGATGTAATCGTGTTTTCAAACAAGTCTAAATATATGGTAGGAACTACGTTTGAATGGGATTTCGGAGATGGTTTCTCTCAAAAAACACTTGCTCCAGCTCACAAGTATATGGACATTGATTCATTCAGTGTAAAATGTTTAGCAAAATCTCCACAAGGTTGTTTGGATTCGATGTTAAAAGCAAAATATATTTCAATACAAATTACACCAATAGCGAAGTATGAGATCTCTAATAAAAATGTATTAATTCCGAATTACAAAATTAATTTTAACAACTTATCTACTATAGCTGGTCAATACATATGGTCTTTTGGTGATAGTACGATTTCTGCATTAAAAAATCCTTCTCATCTGTTTCTTGATTCAGGTAATTTTAAAGTTTGTTTAACTGCAAGTAATTCAGA
>CANHVK010000047.1 GCA_947464135.1 Flavobacteriia bacterium
AATAGAACCTGTGAATTTTTCATTATAAGGATCTACATTTGGTTGTGATACTATAACGTTTGTATCAACACCTTCATCATAAGAATTGTAATACAAATACAAAGAACAAGTAATGGGAAGAATTATTAAAACAATGTACAAAATCAAAAACCTAGATTGTTCTTTCAATTGTTTCTTTTTTATCAATAAATTATTTACAATGATAAAACCTAACAAATTGATAATCAAAATCCAAATTGTACCTCCCAAAACACCTGTAATTGAATACCATTGAATTATTTTAACATTATTAGCGAAAATATTACCCAAATTTAACCATGGCCAAGACAGTTCCCATAGATAATGAACATATTCAAAAGTTATCCAATATAAAAGAAATGAAACATACCCTTCTACTTTCCCAATTTTCTTTTTTGTAAAATGAAACAATTGAAAAGTAAGTGCCATTATAAACGAATTTAGAACAAAAGCTAAAATCGCGCCTCCAGGACTTGCATTCCAAATCCACCAAGTTGTTCCAACATTATAGATTAAAAATGTAATATAACTATGAACTAGTAATTTAGAAGACTTATAATTATTATCAAAAATTTCTTTTTCTATAAATAATAATGGTATAAATCCAAAAAAAGCTAAAAAAGACATATTTCCAATTTCTGGAAATGATAATGTAAGTATGATTCCTGAAATAACGCTTAACAGATACCTTTTTGTCTTACCTAATTTTATCATAATTAATTGAAATATTTTAGTAATTTGTTTTTATAAACAGTATATAATTCAATGCTCCTGCCGTTTTTATTAACATAAAAAGATTTACTACCCTTAAGTGATGATTTTAAAACTAATTCGCCATCAAAAGTATAGATATAAATATCATTTTTCAAATCATTTATTAAAATCACATAAGATTCGCCACTTAAGCTTTTAACAATCGTATAATCTAATTTTTGATTTATTGGAAGAATTATCTTACTTACACATTTACCGTTAGAATTAAATAAAGCAATATTCTTTGAAGATAAAACTCCTATTACTTGACTTTGCTGAAAAAACTTTAATAAAGATAAATTATTTCCTTTTGCACATACTTTTAATTCTCCATTAAAATCGTTTCTTACTAATTTGTCATCTTCTATATAAAAGAAAGATTGATCTTGATCTGTGGTAAAAAAAACAGCATTTTTAAAACTCAATTTAATACTATTTAAATAAGAATAATTTTCAGCATTATAAATATGAGCAACATTATCATTATATATTATTAGCATTCCTCCTATTTCAGAATCAAAAAATGAAATAGGATTTACTGATTTTAAGTCAATTTCGATCTTTTTTTGAACATTTCCTTTTTCATCTGAAATTGATAAAATGTTTTTTTCAGAATAACCAATAAACTTATTTACTTGTAGAAAAAATCTAAATGGAAATTTAGGTTTATTTTTTAGAATAATTGGAAACTCCGGTGCATTATCAAAATCAGAGTTTAAAAGATATAATTTTTTTGATGTCGTAAATAAAATAAGTTCGTTTCCATTATAATTTGTTAATTCTGGATCTCCAATTAATTCCCCTTTATATTTTACTTTCTGTATAATTTTATCCTTTATAATTTTAATTATTTGATTTTTTGTAAAAACAAAAATATTTTTTTTATCCCCTATAATTTTAATTACATCTTGCACTGAATCAAACGTTTTATAATCTATTAATTTCTTAGTAATAGATGAAATCAATCTATGTTCATAAAATGTATTGCTTTTTGCCGTAATTGTAATCTTTTGATCTTTTGTACACCCTCTGTAAATTACATCTGAATGTTGATTTTTAAAAATAAACTCTCTTTCAGCAATTAGATGATATATTGTTTTATTTTCATTAAACGCAGCCAAAACAAGATTGTGATCGCTTGCTGATTTTGAAAAAAGTAACTTGTCTCCGATATAATCTAAATAAAAAGAATCATTTAAATTTCGTGTTTTACTAGTAAGGTAAACTTGTTCATATTTCTTTCTTAACCCAGAGACAATTTCTTTTCTTCCAATTTCTTCATCAAAATAAACATAAGGATCTTTGCTATTTCCAATATCTACTAATATAAATTCATTACCATTTAGTTTAAAAACACAAAAACCATTTTTAATTAATTTTTCAAATGATGAATTTTTCTCTATTAAAGCATTATATAGTGCGTATTTTTTTTCATAAAAATGATACTCTTCTATGCCTTCGGGTAGAAATTTAGAAAATTCCTTAAAATCGAATTTATTAATGAACTTAGTGTTGCTTGTATTTTTATAAACCTTTAAAAGACCACGAGTTGTTTTGAAATAATCTTGAGAAATATTCTTCTCACAATTAAAAATGCTAAAATCAGCATTAGAAAATGTAAAATTCAACTTACTATTCTCCGTTTTTAATCTTCCCTTATAAAAGAATAAATAATTATCATAGAAAATACAATTCCATTTATTACTTAATTTGTATTCAAATCTATTTTCAACGAATTTTAAAGGAATTTTATATAAAAATTTTTCAATTTTATCTGAACTTAATTCTTCATCAAATTGAACTAAAAATTTAGACTTCGTTAATGAAATATAAACCTTTTTAAAAGGTAATATATCTTTAATATCTTGAAAAAAATTAGCAGAAGGTCCGATTAAAATTGAGTCAATTTCAATTTTCTTATTAGATACAATTAGAACTTCCTTATCTTTTATATTAAAACAAATAGATGGTTTTAATATAGGTTTATAAAAAAAATAATAAATAGTAAATAAACCTAAACATAAAAGAACTATAAAAAAAAACAAACTCTTTTTTTTCATAATTATAGTTCCATTTTTGTTTGATAAAGTGATTTAACAACAAAAGATTTTCGATGATAATTCGAATATCCATTTTTTTCTATTGCATCACAATGTTCTTTCGTCGGATATCCCTTATTTTTCGACCATTTATATATTGGATATTCAGAATCAATTTTATCCATAAATAAATCTCTATATGTCTTGGCTAAAATAGAAGCAGCCGCAATTGACATATACTTTCCATCGCCTTTAATAACACATTGATAGGGAATACCATTTGACTTAAATCTGTTTCCGTCAATCAACAATAATTCTGGAGTAATTTTCAGTTTATCTACAGCTATATTCATTGCCAAGAAACTAGCATTTAAAATATTAATCTCATCAATTTTTTTATGATCGACAAATGCGACTTCCCAAGCGACGGCATCATTTTCGATCATTTCTTTTAATCTAAACCGATTTTTTTCTGATATTTTTTTAGAATCATTCAATAATTTATTTTCATAATCCTTTGGTAAAATAACAGCAGCAGCTACAACAGGACCAGATAAACAACCTCTACCAGCTTCATCGCAACCAGCTTCAATTAAATTTTCATTAAAAAAAGGTAATAGTGACATAGAAAAAAGAGCTGCACAACACAGCTCTAAGAATATTTAAAATGAATAGTGTCCTTTTTCAATTGTATTTAGAGCAATACGTTGTCTTGCCTCCTTAGGATTAAATGCATGAACTTTAGTAAATCTTCTTATTCCCATCAACATCATTGTTAACTCGTCACCTTCAACAAATGAGTTTAAAGCATCTTTTGACGATTTTGCAATTTTATCAGCTGAATCGTAAATATATGTCTTTACTATATCTAATGCAATTTTTGATTTATCTTCTCCATTTTTAGCAATCATTTTTTCTACTCTTAATAGTGCAGACTCTGCCTGATAAGTCCAAATTAACATATCTGCAACATTCATCAAAATCTCTTGCTCTTTCGCTAACGAATTTGCAAGTTTTTGAACAGAAGCACCTGCAACTAATAATATTGCTTTTTTAAAATTTTCAATATTTTGATGAAGTTTATCCATTATTGATATTTCTTCTGTAGAAAAATCAGGAATTGACATTAATTCACTAGCTACTTTACTTGCCGCTGAAATTAAATCCAATTCTCCCTTCATCCCTTTCTTTAAAAGCATATCTACAGATAACATCCTATTTATCTCATTTGTACCTTCAAAAATTCTATTAATTCTTGCGTCTCTGTAAGATCTTTCTACAGTAGACTCTGCAGAATATCCCATACCACCGAATATTTGAACGGCTTCATCAACTACAAAATCTAAACATTCAGATCCTGCAACTTTTAACATCGCACATTCTGCAGCAAATTCTTCTATCCCTTTTAAAGTTGCCGATTCTTTATCCAACCCATTTTCTATCAGAAAACCAATGGTATCTTCAATGTTGTGACCTGCTCTATATGTTGCTGACTCAAGAACAAAAGTTCTAATCACTTGCTCAGCAATTTTAGAACGAATTGCTCCGTACTTATTTATAGACCTTCCAAATTGCTCTCTATCATTTGCATATTTTAATGTGTCTGAAATTGTTTCTTTTGAACCTCCTAAAACACCTGCTGCCAATTTAATCCTTCCAATATTTAATATGTTAATTGCTATTTTAAATCCATTCCCTCTTTGAGATAATAGATTATTTACCGGCACTTTAACGTTGTTAAAAAATATTTGACGTGTTGAAGAACCCTTAATTCCCATTTTTTTCTCTTCAGGATTCAAAGAAATACCATCAGAATTAGCTTCAACAAGAAATGCTGAAAGATTACTATCATCATCAATTTTAGCAAATACAGTAAAAAGATCTGCAAAACCGCCATTAGTAATCCACATTTTTTGACCATTAAGCACATAATGCAATCCATCATCACTTAATACAGCCTTCGTTTTACCTGAATTTGCATCTGATCCAGCAGATGGTTCTGTTAAACAATATGCTGCTTTCCACTCTCCTGAAGCAAGCAATGGTGCATATTTAGACTTTTGATCTTCATTCCCATAATAAAGCAAAGGTAATGTACCAATTCCTGTATGTGCTCCATATGCTACAGAAAAAGAATGACCTTTTCCTAAATACTCAGTCGCAAGAAGAGACGTTTTAAAATCAACCCCCATTCCACCATATTCTTCAGGCACAGATAATCCTAACAAACCTAACTCTCCCGCTTTATCCAGTAACTGAACCATTAATCCCTCTTCCATCGAATCAATACGATTAAAATTAGGTACTACTTCTTGATTGATAAAATCATTGCATAAAGAAGCAATCATTAATTGTTCTTCTGTCCAATCATCTGGGCTAAATATATCTTGACAGTTTGTTTTAAAAATTAAAAACGCACCTCCTTTATTTTTATAACTGTTCATATACTTTTTTATTAAAAATAATCAAATAATAGAAATTTTTCTAATTAAAAAAGAATTTTTTCTTTCAATTTTAAGAAAGTATGTTCCTTTTTCATACTCACTTAAATCAATCTTTCTATGAAAAGAATTTAAAGAATAAGTGGATATAAATTTTCCTTCTAAATTATGAATACTCACTAAAATTTGATCATTGCCTGATAATTGAATCTCTCCTTTCGTCGGGTTTGGATAAATAACATATTCATCAGTATCAATTTCATCTATACTTAACAACTTATTTATCTGAAAGCTCATTGACTTTTCACAACCATTCTTATCTTTAATATTGACTTGATACATCTTATCTCCTTCTAATTCAATTCTATTTTTTGAAGTGATAGAGTCATTCCAAAAATAACTATAAGGGGGAACCCCTCCAGATACAAATAAAAATATTTCCCCTTTTTCTTTTGATGTTTCATCAGAAGTGGTAGAAGATGTTTTTAGTGAGTCAGGTGAGCTTAACTCCACAAAAATGGAATCAAAACAATTTGCATCATTAAAAACTTTTACAAAATAATCACCTGATTTAAGATTTGAATTAAAAACAGTATTTGTTTGAATATTATTCCAAAAAATCTTAGTTAATCTATTAGTATCTTTAATTTTCAGTGAAACAAATCCATCATTTGAATAAAAACATTTTGGATGTGAAATCGAATCAATAGTTATTCTTGGTGGTGTATTGAAATTTAAAACAATATTATTTGAATCAAAACGACAATTAAATTTATCAATGACAGATAAAGAATATTTTCCAACTTTTACATTCGACAAAACTGAATCTGTAATATTGGTACTCCATTTAAATTTATATGGATAACTACCATTTTTAGGGATAATTGATAAAGAACCTAATGCTGATTGACAATCTGCTAAAGATTCAACCACTTTTATATTTAAATTACAAAAAGGGGAACAAAACATTCTTATTGCAGGAACTAACTTATAAGAACCAGAAAAATATGTGTTTAAAGATTGAAAATTAGCATTACCTATTTTAACAAAAACTGCATTTTCACTAAAATATTTATTTGTCATTTTGACAGCTAAAGATGAACTATTCGTATACTTTGTAATAGCAATAAGATATGAACCTGAATCTAACTTTAATCGACTTAAAAAACTATCCGTTATTTTAAAAATTACTCTGGAGTTAGTATCACTATTAGAAATAGTGTATACAGAACTAAATCCGATAAAATTAGAAATTGGAACGTTATTTATGATTGGATATACAACTGCTTGAATACTGCTACCTATTACCATATTTTTTTTATCGATTACTACAGAAATCGAATCAATATAAGAAGCACGGTGAATTTCAAACTTATTACCTAAGGTAATAGTATTCATACTAGAAAGTCCTAATACACCTATTTGTTTATTATCATCTCTAGCATATTCATTCAAGGAAATAGTGGCATCAAAAAATAATGAATTGTTTTCAGTTATTGTATCTAAGGGATTAAACACATTAAAAACAAACTCGAATGAGTCTGTTAATTCATTGGAAAATATCGATCCAAAATTTACTTTTACTGTATCTTTTGATTTAACATTATATATCGTTTTACTATAACTTTTCAATATTTTTTTGGTATTTAAACGACTGAAGATATCCAATTTAAAAAGACATGAATCTGCCATCTTTGATCCTTGATTTAAAAAATCACAATTCAAGGGCAAAGGAATTAATTGTGTGGAAGGAATAATCGTGTATTTAGCTAAATCAGATCCTATTATTTTTAAATCAATCCATGGACTAACTTTTTGAATAGTAATATTATCTACAGCAAACCCTTCACGCAATGCGTTTTGATCGTTATACTTAAATGAAATTAAAACATTGGAAAAATTATTAAGCGAAGAAATATCAATAGTATTTGTTTTCCAAAATAAACTAGGAGAAATATCGGCCAATTTAATCCAACTAATTCCCTTATCAATTGAATATTCCAAAGAAGCTGAAGCTCCTAATTTACCACTAAAATAACTATCAAACTTACATACTAATGAAGTAGTATTACCAATAAAACTTAAGCTAGGAAAAATTAATCTATCCTGGGACTTATTACAATTTTCACCACCTAAGGTATAGCTACATGAAATATCATTTGTATAAGCAAATTTAGTATGTTGTGGAATACTCCATAGAACTTCATTATTAATTTTAAACAAAGCATCTAAGCTATCACCAACTTGATAAATTTTATCTTTTGAAAGCCCTTTCTCTGTCCAGCCAGAAGGCAAACCTGTTATATTATCAATTACACCTTCAAAATTTTCTTGGAATATAACTTGACATTTTAATTGGTCAACAATTAAAAAAGAAAATAAAAAAAATATAAACAGAAGTTTGAAATTCATGAAATATTAATGTCTAATCAAATATAATGATAAAGCATCAATTGAAAAAATAAGGTATAAAAAAAGGCCGGAAAAACCGGCCTCTTTTAAAGAAATAATGAATATTATTCTTTAATGATTTTTTGAGTGTAAACTCCTTCTTCAACTTTGATATTTACAAAATAAACACCAGAAGCTAAGTTAGAAGTATTAAATGTTACATCAGAAGAAACTTCAGAATTTAATACTTGACCAGCAACGTTAACTAATTCAACAGTTGCAATAGTAGAAGCATCAAACTTAACATTTAAAGTATTAATTACAGGGTTAGGGTAAACTAACACATTTTTTAATCCTAATTCAGTAATAGAAACTTTTTTGTCAGCAATTATAGCAGTAGCTTCTTTTTTACAACCATTAGCATCAGTAACTGTCACTTTGAAAGTACCTGCAGTTTTAGTGATTTTTGCAGTAGTAGATTTTTCATCCCAAGCATAAGTGTAAGGAGATGTCCCACCAACTACAGTAGCTTCAGCAGTACCATCAGTAGTTTTGTTATTTGTTGCATCAGTAGTTTTAGTAGTTACAACTAAAGCAGCAGGTGCAGCTTTGATAGTAGCATCAACAGTAGCTTTACATTTGTTAGCGTCTAAAACTTCAATTTTTTGTGTACTAGTAGCAGCTGTAGCTGTGAATTTTTTAATTCCTACACCTGTTAATGCACCTGTACCTCCTGTAGCTTTAACTTCAACTGCAGCAGAGTCACCAAAACATTTAACATCAGTTACTGTAGCAGTTGCAACAAGTTTCTTAGGTGAGTTTTTAATCACTGCATCTAATTTTAAGATACATCCATTAGCATCTTTAAACTCTAACTTGTTAGAATCAGCTAAAACAGCAAACTTACGATCACCAGTTCCTGTATATGGAGAATATCCACCTTTAGCACCTGAAATAGTTACAATAGATGAATCAGCAAAACAATTTACAGCACTTGGAGTACCTAAATTGGCAGAAATTTTAGAACTTAACAAGAAAGTACTTGTAAAACCTTTCACACCAGGATTCACTAAATAACCATAAGGCAAGATTAAATCGTAAACTTTTAGTGTATCATTTTTATCAACTGCAGCGTAGGTTAACTTTTTGTAAGCAGCTGTTGCTGTAGCCAAATCAATAGAATCTCTGAATGAAGCATCATTGGATGAAATAACTCTAGAGAAGAAATAACCACTTTTTTTAGTATAACCTAAATACTTTGTCCAGAAAGCCATTTTGTTTAAAAGAGGATTCTTAGCAATATTAAAAGGATTAGTGTTTTTATATGTAATATTAACTTCGTTTTTGTCACCTAGACATTTGTTATCGATATCAGGAGTCGATTCAAAAACATATTCTACAATTGGAAACATTGTAATGTTCGCATCATGCGGTTTCCAACTTGGTGCTGTACTTGTTCCTAAATTAAGCCAAATCAAAGCATCTGGAGATTCCAAAGGTTTTTTAGTGAAATCAGGTTTGGTTTGTGAACCCGCTACAGTAGGAAATTTCAAATACATCATACCAGCCATGTTCTTTTGGTCGTCGAATGTTAAATTAACCCCAGTAATTACAACATTTGTACCGTTTGTTGTAGCAGCCTTTGATAGTGTATATACTTTAGTTGTTGAATTAAACGATTTGATCGTTGTTCCAGCAGCAATTCCATTACCTGTAATTACTTGACCTTCCCAAAAACTAGTTCCTAAATTTGTAGTTGGCGCTGGAGTAATAATAGTTAACTGATCACCTGTAATGTTACATGAAATTGATGAGTTTCTATAACCACCAGAATTAGGAAACTGAACAGAATCAGTTTCTGATGCTGGTTCAATTGCAACTAAAATATTAGAATTTGTAACTAATGGCTTATCAAAAATAAAGTCATAAAGACCATACGCAGACGCACTGTAGGCAATCTCTTTTCTCGATTTTGCTAAGGTTGAACCATCCGTTAAGCTATAAACTTTTACATCTACATTTGCCTTTTTAGCTCCTTTATTTAAAGATACCATCTGCATCCTAACACCTTTCATAGTGATTTGAGAATTATTTGGTATAATTTGGTATGCAGTTGACAACTCCGTTGAATCACCAGCTTGAGTAGGATAAGCAATTAAAGTTGTAGCTGAAGTTCTAGGTGAAGCATAAGACCTCTTTGAAGAAAAGTAAGTTGTAGTATCTACTATTGTTAATACTGCTCTTTTTTTAGAACTAACTAATCCATTCGTATTTACTGAAAAAACTTTTTCTTCAAAAGTATTTGTTTCTTTTAAGTCAGAAACAACAGAGACGTGTTTAGGAGTTTTAACACCATTCAAAGAATAATTGTTAACTCCTCTTTTCTGAGCATTCACAGACAAAGCCGTCGCGAATACTGCAAAGGATAATAGTAATTTTTTATTCATATAAATTAATTTAAATTAACATAACAAAAATAAACTAAAAATAGATTGAGTTATTTTTTTTTATTCATTTTTTTTAAACAGATATAAAAAAAAATGGCTACCTAATTAAGATAGCCAAAAACATATATAAAATCTGGTTTATAACATTTCAAAAACACCAGCAGCTCCTTGTCCTGTACCTACACACATGGTTACCACTCCATATTTTTGATTTCTTTTTTGTAATTCATTCATCATTTGTACAGACAGTTTTGCACCAGAGCAACCCAAAGGGTGACCAAGTGCTATAGCCCCACCATTTACATTTAAAATTTCAGGATTTAAATCAAGTTCTTTAATTACAGCAACAGATTGACTTGCAAAAGCTTCATTTAATTCAAATAAATTTATGTCATTTAGTTTAAGTCCTGCTTTTTCAATTGCTTTAGGAATTGCACCCACAGGCCCCATCCCCATGATTCTAGGTTCTAAACCTACTACTGAATAACTAGCCAAACGAGCTAAAGGTTCTAAATTTAATTCTTTGACCATTTTTTCAGACATCACCAAAACAAAGGCAGCACCATCAGAAGTTTGAGAAGAATTTCCAGCAGTCACACTACCTCCATTTGCGAAAACCGGCTTTAATGCATTTAATGCTTCTAATGTACTTGCGCGAGGACCTTCATCTGTATCAACAATAAACTTGTTTACTTGTCGTTTTTCGTTTGTATCTAGATATACATGCTCTACTTCGATAGGCACTATTTCATTTTTAAATCTACCTTCATTAATTGCTTTTAAAGCTTTAATATGAGAATGCAATGCAAATTCATCTTGTTGTTCTCTCGAAACACCAAATTGTTTTGCAACCGCTTCCGCAGTCAATCCCATTCCCCAATACCACTCTGGATGTTCTTTTGCAACCGTTGCACCAGGAACAATTCTCCAACCTCCCATAGCCATGATTGACATTGATTCTGCACCCCCAGCAATTATACAATCAGCCATTCCAGCATTAATTTTTGCTGTTGCCATTGCAATTGTCTCCAACCCAGATGAACAATACCTATTAATTGTAATACCAGGAACTTTTACTGTATTAAGTCCCATCATGGAAATCATTCGCCCCATATTCAACCCTTGCTCTGCCTCTGGTGTTGCATTACCAACAATCACATCATCAATTCTTTCAGGATCTAGTTGCGGAATGTTTTTCAAAATATGCTTTATTACTTCAGCACCTAATTCATCAGGTCTTGAAAATCTAAATCCTCCTTTTCCTGCTTTCCCTATTGCTGTACGATAACCAGCTACTATATATGAGTTATGATTCATGTTATAATTAGATTAAAGACAAAAAGATCAAAGAATAAAGATCTGAAAATCTGTCTCGTGTGAATTATTTAGTTATAATAAAAATTAATTATATGTTAATAATGATTTTTTAAACCCCGATATCATTTTCTGAACTTCAACGACTTTATTAATACATTCAGAACAATCAATTTTAAATAAATCAACAATTAAAAGTAATTGAGTCTCTAATTCAAAAGAAGAAGACACAGCTATGTTTAAAAAATGTAAAAATTCTTTATCAGATGTCCTTCCTGAACATTCTGCTATGTTTGAAGGAATAGAAACTGAAGATTTATTTACTTGAGAAATCAATCCAAATTTTTCATCATTTGGTATCAATTTTGAAATTGAATAAACCATTTTCACCAAATTCATAGACTCTTTCCAAATCTTTAATTCCCTAAAGTTATGATTCATAATTTTCTTTCTTCTTTTGTCTAAAAGTCTTTTGTCTAATTTCGTAATATTTTACCAAACTTTAGAATACTCTCCAATCTCTCAAGTGTTTTACGTTGCATACACAATTCAAGAAAAGCTTTTCTTTCCAAATCTAAAACATACTGTTCTGATACTAATGTATTTTCAGATAAATCCCCACCTGCAAGAACGTAACCTAATTTTTCTGAAATCACTTGATCATGCTCTGACATATAATTTCCCGACAACATTGAGTGAGCTCCCACGTAAACTATCCCTAATGCTTCTTTACCTAAAACCGTAATATTTTTCAATCTTTTAGGAGCAATATAACCAGCATTAGCTATTTCTAGACACGCTTGTTTTGCTCGCAACAAATGAAAATCTCTGCTTACAACGACTTCATCAATTCCTTTTCTCAAATATCCTAATTCAAAAGCTTCATAGGCAGATGTAGAAACTTTAGCTTGTCCAATAGTTAAAAACTTGTCTCTAAATCGATTGATTTTAATATCTCCATTTTGCAATTCATCCGAAAGTCTTTTAGCAAACTCTTTTGTTCCCCCCCCACCAGGAATCAAGCCAACACCAAACTCTACTAATCCCATATATAATTCAGCATGAGCTATTACTTTATCAGCGTGCATGGACATTTCACAACTTCCTCCAAGTGCTAAATTATGAGGTGCTACAACAACGGGAATATTCGAGTATCGAATACGCATCATTACATCTTGAAATGCTTTTATAGCAAAATTTAACTCATCATATTCTTGCTCAATCGCCATCATAAAAATCATACCCACATTTGCTCCAGCAGAGAAATTTTGACCATTATTATAAATAACTAAACCTTTATAATTCTCTTCTGCTAAATCAATTGCTTTATGAATTCCAGCTACAACTCCTCCTCCAATTGTATTCATTTTTGTATGAAACTCTAAATTCAGTATCCCGTCACCCAAATCAACAATTGTAGTATCAGAATTTTTCCAAATTGTATTTGTATCTCTAAGGTTATCAAGGATTACTAAATTTTCAGTTCCAGGAATTACTTCATAATTGTTATTTAATTGATTATAAAATAATTTATTCCCTTTTTCATTTTTATAGAAACTAAACTCTTCTTTATTTTCGATTTCGTTTACCCAAGAAGGTACATTTTTACCAGAATTGGAAATAAATTCTAATCCTTTGTCAAAACCTACTATATCCCATGTTTCAAATGGACCTAATTCCCAACCAAATCCAGCTTTAATTGCATCATCGATTTTGTATAACTCGTTAGATATTTCAGGAATTCTATTAGCAACATAAGCAAATAATCCTCCAAAAATTTCTCTATAAAACTCACCTGCTCTATCATTTGCATTTAATAAGAAAAAAGTGCGTTTTTTCAAATCATCTATTGATTTTGCTTGTTCAAGCGAAGCAAATTTTGTTTTTTGTTGCGATTTATATTCAATGGATTGTAAATCCAATGCTAAAATTTCAGATTTACCATTTTCTAATTTCGCTTTTTTATAAAACCCTTGATTTGTTTTAGAACCCAACCAATTGTTTTCAATCATTCTTGAAATATACGATGGTAGATTAAATACGTCTACTTCTTCATCATCTTTACAATTTTCTCTTAATCCATTTGCTACGTGAACAAGTGTATCTAAACCAACTACGTCACACGTTCTGAAAGTAGCAGATTTAGGCCTACCCAAAACTGGTCCTGTCAATTTATCAACTTCTTCAACAGAAAGATTAAATTTTTCAACTGAATGAAATAAAGACATAATTGAATAAACCCCTACTCTATTCGCAATAAATGCAGGAGTATCTTTACATAAAACTGTTTTTTTACCTAAAAATCTACTTCCAAAATCCATCAAAAATTCAATCACTTCATGCGAAGTTTTAGGTGTAGGTATAATTTCAAGTAGTTGTAAATATCTTGGCGGATTGAAAAAATGTGTTCCACAAAAATGTTTTTGAAAATCTTCAGATCTTTGATCTAGCATAAAATGTATTGGAATACCTGAAGTATTAGAAGATACTAAAGTGCCTTGCTTTCTATATTTCTCTACTTGATCAAAAATACTTTTCTTGATATCAAGTCGTTCTACAACGACTTCAATAATCCAATCACAATCAGAAATAAGCGATAAATCATCCACAAAGTTTCCTGTAGTAATTCGGTCTATAAACTTTTTGGAATAAATTGGTGAAGGATTAGACTTTAAAGCAAACTCTAAAGCATCATTTACGATTCTATTTTTAAACTTAGGAGAATCTATTGTTAAACCTAGTTTACTTTCTTTTTCTGTCAATTCTTTAGGTTGGATATCTAAAAGTAGAACTTGACAACCAATATTTGCAAAATGACAAGCAATTCTTGATCCCATTACACCAGATCCCAAAACTGCAACTTTTCTTATCGCTCTATTCATTCTTTGATATTTAAATATCGAAATAAAGCATGTAATATATGCTTCTCTAAATCGAATTGTGTTAAAAAAAATAAACGAAGCTATTAACTTCGTTCATTAAATATACAAAAAATTATTTTGGAGTTTTAAAAAAGGATATAAATATAAAAATTCACCATTCAGATGAAGAAATTGAAACAGTGCCTTTCATCATTGCTACTTTTTCATCATTTTGATTTAAAACATTGATAGTATAAACAGCTATACGCTTATTTAAAGATTCTTCATTTGAAATTGCAGTTAATATATCACCTACATGTACTTTTTTAAAATAAGAAAAAGATGTGTCTATGGTTACTGATTTAAATCCGTTAGAATTGGATGCAAAAGCTAGACAAGAATCTGCCAATGAATAAGTAATACCACCATGAGCAATATTAAATCCATTTAACATTTCTCTATTGATGTTTAATTTTAGCGAACAAGTTCCTTTACTTAACTCAACAATTTGTACACCAAGCCAATTACTATATACATCTTTGTTTAACATAAGATTTATAATTTCGACTGGTGTTTTCAATTTTAATTAATTGATTTAGTTAATAAAACTATAGCTGCTAGTGCTACAATAAATAATTGTGTAGCTGTTTCATCATCTAATTCAGTTCCATCCACATCTGGTTCTGATACTTCAACGATCATAAATCTAGTGAAATGGGGTTGATCGCAAAAATCTTCTAATATTTCTTCGTTGTCTGTATCAAAATATTGGTCTAACATTTCATGAAAAGGCTCTTGAAAAGCATCAATTTGTTCTTCGGTCACTTGACTTAATTCAACTCCTTCATTTTTAAAAGCTTCTATGATAAGACTAAAATAATAAAGAATCAAACCTTCAAGCATTTCATTTTCATATTCTTCTGCTGCTGATAACAGATAACCTAACAAAATAGGTTGGTTTTCTTCTTTGATTGAAAGCTGTTCTGAAAATTGATTATCATCGAGATTATCAACTAAATCAATTGCTTTTAAAATACTTTCGTGTGAAATATGTTTCATTTTTTTTATATTATAAAAAAAGCCATCAAAATGATGGCTCAAATTTATCTGTTTAACATAACTGGCATAACCAGCATTAATATATCTTCGTGTTCATTATCACCATTTGAAGGTACTAATAAACCAGCTCTAGAAGGAACACTCATTTGAATTTTAACTTCAGATGAATCAATATTAGAAAGCATTTCCATTAAAAATCTTGCATTGAAACCAATTTCCATATCATCCCCATCATAGTTACAAGTTAGCCTTTCTTTTGATTCATTAGAAAAATCTAAATCTTCAGCAGAAATTGATAATTCAGAACCAGCAATCTGCAGTTTTATTTGATGAGTAGATTTATTCGAAAAAATAGAAACTCGCTTAATTGAACTTAGTAACTGTTGTCTATCAATAGTTAAGACATTTGGATTCTCCTTAGGTATTACAGCTTCGTAATTAGGATATTTTCCGTCTACCAGACGACAAGTTAACACAATATCATTAAATGTAAATACCGCATTGGAATCATTAAACTCTACCATTACTTCTTCATCCCCCCTTAAATTTGACTTCAATAAATTTAGAGGTTTTTTAGGCAAGATAAATGCACCGTTTGACGTTGAAATAATATCAGTTCTTTTATAACGAACAAGTTTATGAGCATCAGTAGCAACAAAAATAATTTCGGCAGGAGAGAATTGACAATATACTCCACTCATTACTGGTCTTAATTCATCATTACCAGTTGCGAAAATGGTTTTATTTATTGCCTTAGAAATGATATCTGCAGAAATCTTCACTGAATTTCCATCTATAATTTCTGGTGATTTTGGATAATCATCTCCATTAAAACCAACCATTTTTGACTTTCCGTTATCGTATGAAATTTCAACACCAAAGTTTGAATTATCAACTAAAAAGGTACAAGGTTGTTCAGGTAGATTTTTAAGTATATCCAATAGTAATTTAGCCGGAATTGCAATTTTTCCTGACTCATTAGCATCTACAGTAAGAGATGTTTTCATTGTTGTTTCAACATCTGATGCAGAAACCACTAACTGACCATCATTAATTTCAAAAAGAAAATTATCAAGAATAGGAAGTGAATTATTCGTTGTTAAAACACCACTGATACTTTGCAAGTGGCGTAAAAGCAAGTTACTTGATACGATAAAATTCATGTTATAATTTTTTTCAAAGTTAGTAAAAAAATAAAAGTACTATTCTGGTTTTTCAGCAAAATATAAATGCCCCATCAATAAAGGATTAAAAACAAAATATTGACATTTTACTAAAAGACCGTTTGGTAATAAACACCAAAAACGATCTTGATCATAAGAAACAGTATCTCCAAAAATATCTTCTGTTTTCTTTTCAACAGGAATACGAAACATTTTCAAATTTGTAATCCTACCTGTTACTTGTTTAACATGAAGATTACAAAATGGTTTTGATCGTTTTAATGAATCCACTTGTTTTTTAGAAAGTATATAATTTACATTCTCAAAATGAATTTTCTTATAATTGTTTAAGTATGTAATTGCCATTACAGTATCTAAATGATTTAATTGTTTTCCACCTACTTTAACACTATATTTTGCTTTATTTTTCTTCACAGAAAAACTTCTCTTAGGATTGTCCGTTAATTTTACATCAACAGAAGAAATTTGATTAATATCTAATGAAAAAACTTCTGTGCAAGCCCATCTTCTTGGATCAGCAAAAAACCTTGGTTCAATGATACCTTCCAAACCTTTAACCTTCATTATAACAGGTAAATCACTTTTTTCATTTGGAGTTTCTAATTGCATATATGTGCCATAATGATCTTGTGTTGAAAAACCAACATACCAAGTTTTTGACCATTTTCCATTTTGGAAAATCTCAACTTTTGTATGATTTCCCATCATCCTATTTATAATATTTGCTCTGGCATTTTCAGGAACATAACCTTTAAATTGAATTTTCTTGAACGTTTCTAGCATTAAATGAACTGGATTCTGTGTTATACACCCACCTTGAGCGTTTGACCAAGAAGAACCTTTTTTTATTAACTCCATTCGATTACTATAAGTGTCTGTGATAATTATTTTATCTATACTCGTAGTATCTTTTAATTCAAAATCAAGTAATTCCGTATCTGACTTCCCTCGCACTCTTACAAGATTTGTTGCAAAAAAACCTAATAACCCTACAACAATAATTGCAATAATTAAAGTTGTTGATTTCTTATTATTACTCATGATTTAACTATGTATTTCTTTTTTCGAACGTAAAAAATAACTGCTCCAATAATGACAATTATTAATGAAGGAACCAATGTATTTAAAACCTTATAAAATCCAGCCATCGTTTTTACTTTTTCTTTATCAATGGCATGCACATCAATTTGTTTACTTCGTATATCTAATACTGAATGATCACCCATCATATAATCTACCAAATTTTGAAAAAACTCTTGATTTCCATAAATAAGTGGTTGCTCATTTACCATTGACATTGTTTCATCCATTTTAAGATTATTAAAAGCTGACGGTCTATATAAATAATTACTATCTGATCCTCTTTGAATTGAATCATATTTATTTTGAATAAATCGTCCATTACCTACCACAAATATCTTTCCTTCGTTTTTACTTTTTTCTAAATAATTTATATTTGGATTGTTAATGAAATCACCAACTATTCTATTTTTAAAATGTGATTGAAATTTACCTTCAATTATACCAGCAATCATTTTTTTATTTGATTCATCATCAGGTGTTGGATTTAATCTTGGATTTGGCCCATAATTTTTATACATTATTAAACTTAACATTGGTGCTAAACCAGTAACCGATGAATTTGTTGACGAAGTTAAAACCGCTTTTTTTACATTTTCTTTCTCCCCGACAAACTCAATTTCTGAAATATAATTAAAAAGAACCGGGTCAAGATTTCTTGCAATTGGATGATTTGTATTTGTCCCTCTAACAGAAAAAAACCAAGGAATTAAGTATTGTTTTGCAGTGGGAATTAGTTTTGGTGCACATTGAACATCAAATACCAAATTATCATTGATTTTAAAACCGTAATCAAATAACATTTTATCAATATTCAGGTTATATCTTGTAGAATGTGTATAACCATTTTTTTTCAAGGTATCTTCAGAAACATTTAATTTATCGATAAAACACATCAATCTCCCACCATTCATTAAAAATTGATCTATTAAATATTTGTCCTTATCAGAAAATGTAGAAGTTGGTCTTGCAATAATCAATCCTTTCACTCCTTTTAATGCATCTATAGAATCATTTAATACAATATCCTCAACGGTATAGTAAGGTTGTAACAACGCTCTAACACGTTGTGTATGT
Source organism: Flavobacteriia bacterium (assembly GCA_947464135.1). Taxonomy (GTDB): domain Bacteria; phylum Bacteroidota; class Bacteroidia; order Flavobacteriales_D; family Crocinitomicaceae; genus CANHVK01. The sequence goes on from CANHVK010000047.1 coordinate 18,665, forward strand.
TGAAAACTTAATTCTCCATGCCCTTGTAAAAAGGCAATTCTTGGCTTTGAATTTTGAGTTGCTCTTTTAATGGAACTAATTAGTATATATTCTAAATTATTAATTGAATTTTGAATTTGAGAAGCAAATTGATCGTTCAATTCATAAAATTTACCTTGGGGTGTTCCTGGTAGAAATTGAACATAAGAAACAGTACTTCCGTTATATTCAACTTCTGCACCTGGCCAAATTAACATTTGATTATTTGAACCGTCTTTCATAAACATTAAATCCATAGGCATTATACCTTTGCCCTTGTTGTATAATGTTTCAAATAAAAAAGCTTTATCTTGTTCAGAACCTTCATTTGGATTGATAAACTGATATTCGATTCTCTTTCCCGCAAAATGTTTAAACTCTTTTAACTTATCTTCGATTGAATTTCTAAATGACTTTAATTCTGCAGGTAAATTACCATCTAAATAAATTTTAAATAATACCCTATCGTTAAACTTTGAATCATCTTTTAAATATTCTTCCGTATTTTTTGACAAAGAATATCTTTTATCTTGAGTTAAATCAAACCTATAATATACTAGGGCTGAAATAACATTTATTAAAATTATCCCAATTAAAACAATAGTAAAATAGGACCAGCTGAAAAAATTGCGATTTGAATTCAAAACAATGTTATTTTTTTAATGATTTTAAGACAGTTAATGAACAAAAAACAAAAATTGT
>CANHVK010000048.1 GCA_947464135.1 Flavobacteriia bacterium
ATTACTATTTACTAATTACCATTTACTAATCACTAATTACTAAAATATGTTTATAATTTTGCAAAAGGTCTCAAGTCTAATAACTATTGACTAAATTACTATTTACTAATCACTAAACAATGAATACAATAAAAAATACAAATTTTCAATTTCCAGGACAAGTGTCTGTTTACAATGGAAAAGTAAGAGATGTTTACACGTTGGAAAATGACTTGGTAGTAATGGTTGCTTCAGATAGAATTTCTGCGTTTGACCATATTTTACCAAAAGGAATTCCATATAAAGGACAAGTATTAAATCAAATTGCTACCATATTTTTAGATGCTACAAAAGATATCGTTCCAAATTGGTTAATGGCTTCACCAGATCCAACGGTTTCGGTTGGGTTAAAATGTGAACCAATCCGTGTAGAGATGGTAATACGTGGTTATTTGTCGGGACATGCTGCGAGAGAATACAAAGCAGGTAGAAGAACTATATGTGGAGTGGAAATGCCAGAAGGAATGAAAGAAAACGATCATTTCCCGGATCCAATTATTACTCCGACTTTAAAAGCAGATGCTGGACACGATGAGGATATTTCTAGAGAAGAAATCATAGCAAACAATTATGTTCCTAAAGATATTTACGAGCAATTAGAAGCCTATACTAGAGCTTTGTTTCAACGTGGAACAGAAATGGCAAAAGAAAGAGGGTTGTTGTTAGTAGATACAAAATACGAGTTTGGTTTAAAAGATGGAAAAATCTATTTGATAGATGAAATTCATACACCAGATTCATCTCGTTATTTCTATGCTGACGGATACGAAGAACGTCAAGCAAAAGGAGAAGACCAAAAGCAATTATCTAAAGAGTTTGTGCGTCAATGGTTAATTGAAAACGGTTTTCAAGGATTAGAAGGACAAACAATTCCTGATATGCCAGAAGATTTTGTAAATTTAGTTACAGCACGTTACATTGAGTTATTCGAGAAAATCTCAGGTAGAAAATTCGAAAAAGCAGATAATAACAACATTACCGAACGAATCCAGAAAAACGTAGAAACTTATTTGAATACGTTGTAATTCATTTTTTATATATTTCCCTCCTGGAGGAGGGACTAAGGGAGGTGACTTTTAACTTAAAAGTCACCTTTTTTTATTTTCCCTTTTGTTTACAATGAGTTTATCAAAGTGAAGAGTCCTTATAGCTATCGCATTAGGAGTTGAAAATAAATAGAATCTAGTTATTCTGATCTTAGTCAGTCATTCTGAACGTAGTCAGTCATTCTGAAAGTAGTCGAAGAATAACTGACCAAAATCATTTTTTTACCTAATCCCAATCACACTTCAAAATATCTAATTGTGTCAACTTTGTATCATTAAAACATACAAATTATGAGTACAACAAATTATCTTGAAGCAAATTTTATAAAAGAGTCCGAGTTTAACCGTTTTGGTTTGATTAGTATCATATTACTAGTTGTAGGATGTTTTGGTGGGGTAGCAGTTGGTTTAGGAGCTATTAAATATGTTCCCACGTTGATTTTAGTAGTTGTTCCAACAATGACTACGTTAAGTTTATTGCTCGCGGTTGCGCCGATGAAATGGATTTGGAGGGGAGCAATTTTATCAGTAAGTATAGATACCATATTGATACTATACTTTTTATTAGTTAAGTAAATTTCATAGATCACGTTTGAGTGGTTTGATTTTTAAGTGGGAAGAGCCAGACGGAATGTCTGGCTTTTTTTATGTATTGTTGTGAATGCTTCTTACCTTTGTAGAATGAAATTTTATGTCAGTGTATGTATTATTGCGATATTCTTTTCTTGTACGAATAAGCAAGAAAAAGTCGTTCGATTAGATGATTTAGTTTCAGGTTCAGAAATAGATTATTCTCAAAAAGATACTTTTCCTGAAATTGAAAAAGTTAAAGAACTATCCTTTTTTGTAAAAAAAATGTGTGATAGTTTACAAATAAATAAAAAAAATGCAGAAATTGACTCTTTATTTGATTTTCCAGAACGATTCCATCCTAAGAAAATTGATAAAGTAATTTTTAATCAAGGTAATTTACTAGTATATAAACATTGGAAATGGTCAGATTCGATTAAAGCGACACAAGTATTTTTTAATTGGCTAGATCAATTTGGAGAAACTAAAAAAAGTCTTGTTGTTGGTGATGAGTTAAAGGTGTCTAAAAACGGGTTTATTTTACTTTTACAAGATAAAAGTATTGTATTCCTTGAATTTGGTAGTACCTTTAAACCTATACACTACATTCATAAATTGACAAATTGTGGATTTGGTAAACACTGGAAATATATAGTTTATCAACAACCTTTAAAAAAAACAAATTGGATAGATTGTAGCACAGATACTACTAAATGTCCATTATATCCAATAGATAAATAAATACACGATAAAAATGAAATTAGTTAACAGAAGTTATTTAACAGTTAGACCTAAACAAGCATTTTGGGATTGGGCAAACCCATTGGAAGAAGATGTTTCTTTTGCCGAATCAGATGATGTAGAATCAAACGTTTACCTTGTTGAAGAAGATTTTTATGATTTAATTCCAGTATTGGAAAAGAATTACAAAAAGATATTTGCTAACGAACTTTCAACAATCACTGAAGATAATACTCTTTGGCCAGAAAAAGTAAGTTTTGAATTGTTTTTAGAATGGTTTGAATTCGATTACGGTTCAATGGTAATGGATTTGGAAAAAAGCGACTTAAAGGCAGATTTTATTGATTAATATGTATTTAAAACAAATATCATTAATCAATTTTAAAAATTACGATGAGGTTTCTTTTGAGTTCTCAAAGGGAATTTCTTGTTTTGTTGGGTATAACGGAATCGGGAAAACCAATGTGTTAGATGCGGTCCATTACTTGAGTATGTGTAAATCGTACTTGAATCCAATCGACAAACAGAATATTCGTTTTGGCGAACGTTTTTTTGTGATTCAAGGTGCTTGGGACATGGATGGTAAAGATGTTGATATTTATTGCGGGGTAAAAGCAGGGGAGAAGAAGATTTTCAAAAGAAACAAAACTACTTACGAAAAATTAGCCGATCATATAGGACAATTCCCTTCAGTGATGATTTCACCTTACGACCGTGATTTGATTTCGGAAGGAAGTGAGTTACGTCGAAAATGGGTAGATGGAATAATTTCGCAATACAATCATTCTTACCTTGATGTATTAATGCGATACAACAAAGTACTCGATCAACGAAATATGTTACTCAAGAAGTTCTATGAAAATGGTTTTTTTGAGCGTGAAAGTATGGAAGTTTGGGATGAACAATTGTGTCATTATGGTAACTTAATTCACAAAGAAAGATTGTCTTTTTTGGAAGAATTTATACCGACATTCCAATATTATTACACCTACATAGGAAAAAGTACTGAGAATGTTCAAGTGGAATACCGATCGCAATTAAACGATGAAACATTTGAAAAATTATTAGAATTAAACCAACGTAAAGACGCTTTTGCTACCCATACAACTACAGGAATTCATAAAGATGATTTTGTGTTTACCATCAATGAATTACCAGTTAAAAAGTTTGGTTCCCAAGGACAACAAAAGTCTTTTGTGATCGCTTTACGTTTAGCTCAATTTGATTGGTTGACCAAAAAACTCAATCAAAAACCTATTTTGCTATTAGATGATATTTTTGATAAACTAGACAATCAACGTGTTACTAAATTAATGCAATTGGTTTCTGATAATGTTTTTGGACAAGTATTAGTGACGGACACAGATAAAAATCGTGTTGAAACCATTTTTAATTCAATCGATGCAGACTTTCAATTGTTTGATTTAGAAACTATAAAAGTGAACGAAACAAATGGATGAGAAAAAACGAAATTCAGGTGAACAACCTTTGGGAGAGTTGATTGAAAAATTATTGAAAGCCTATCAGCTAGATGGTAAGATGAAAGAATTTGATGTCATTTCTAAATGGGAAGAAATGATGGGGAGAGCTGTTTTCTTACGTACAAAACAAATTTACATTAAGAATAAAATTTTATTTCTTCAAATAGATTCATCCATCATGCGTGAAGAATTAAAATATGGAAAATCAGTCATTATTCAACGCGTAAACGAATACGCAGGAAAAGAAATCATCACCGACGTTTGGTTCTCATAACTACCCCAAGTCTCTCTGAGCGTAATTGTATTTTCTTTCCCCGTCCGTCTGAGCGTGCTTATATTTTCTTTCCCCATCTGTCTAAGCGTAGTTATATTTCTTTCCCCGTCCGTCTGAGCGTAGTCGAAGACAGGGGATTAAAATCTTTTTTTTCATTTTCTTTTGTAATTAAAAAAATAGCTATAAATTTACCACGGTAAATAAATAATTAAAATAAATAAATTATGAAAAAAGTAACAGTAATGGCAGGGTTGGTTTTCACCCTTTTCTCTTTTAAATCTTCTGAAACAGCAACTTGGACAATTGATCCAGTGCATTCAAAAGTAGGTTTTGGAATTACGCATTTAGGAATCAATGAAGTGATTGGATATTTTACTAAATACGAAGCAAAAGTTACGGCTTCTAAAGAAGATTTCTCTGATGCACAATTTGAATTATCTGGAGATGTTGCAAGTGTATCTACTGGTTTTGATGGATTAGATGGTCACTTAAAAGCTCCGGATATGATGGATGCTGCTGCAACGCCTAAATTCACTTTCAAAAGTACTGCTGTAAAAAGCAAAGGAGGTAAAAACTTAGAAGTTAAAGGTGATTTAACATTACACGGAATTACTAAACCTGTAACATTAGATGCTACATTTAATGGAGCTGTTGTTCACCCAATGACTAAGAAAAACGTAGCTGGTTTCAAATTAACTGGTAAAATCAACCGTAAAGATTTCAAAGTTGGTACAGATTTACCAGATATGGTAGCAAGCGATATCGTTACAATCAATGCAACTGCTGAATTCGCTAAAAACTAATATGAAGAGATTTTTATCTTTGGCAACGCTATCCGTGTTATGGGTAGCGTTTGCTTTTTCACCGAGTGAAAACCATACTTGGAAAATAGATAAAAAGTATGCGGTGAAATTTTTCAATAAATCAGTTGCTGGAGAATTTCTTACTTTCAAAGGAGAAGTTATTTTAAATCCAGCAGATTTATCGGATAATAGATTTAATTTATCTGTTGATCCGCAATCAGTGAATACAGGAAATAAAATGCAAAATGGACATATTCAGAATAAAGATTGGTTAGATTCGAAAGCATACCCAAGTATAGATTTTGTTTCTTCTTCGTTTGAAAAACAGGGAGAAAATTATCAAGTTTTCGGTGAAATGAATATGCATGGAGTGAAACGTAAAATTAAAATTCCATTTACGTATTTAGCAAATGGAAAGAAAAAAGGAATTGTTAAATCTACTTTCTCATTCAATCGTTTTGATTACAATGTTGGTTCGCCTACTGATGGAGTAGACTCTGTTTTGACAATAGAAGTGACAATGCCATTAAAAAAATAGTTAATAAATAGTTGTTGTTTTAAAGACGTTTCTTGATGGAACGTCTTTTTTTGTTCTATTTATTATTTGTATCGTCTCTTTTCTATAAATTTGTTATTATGATAACTGAAATAAAAAATAATATGAGTAAGATTCAAGCTTTATGTAAATCGCATAATGTTATCTCTTTCTCTTTGTTTGGTTCAGCCGCAAGAAATGAAATGAAAGATAATAGTGATTTTGATTTTTTGGTTCGTTTTTCTACAGATGTTCAGTTATTAGATTATGCGGATAATTATTTTGATTTATTGTTTCAATTGGAGGAACTTTTTCAAAGAAAAGTGGATCTTGTTTCTGAAAAATCATTAAAAAATCCAATATTAATTCAAGAAATAAATAATTCTAAAATTTCTTTGTATGAGGCATAAATCATTAAAGTATATTTTAGATATCGAAAGTGTAATTGCAGAGATTGAAGAAATAAAAATCAGAACTAAAAATAATTTTGATGAATATAGATCTGATTTTTTAATGAAAAGAGCTACCGAACGAGATTTAGAAATAATCGGTGAAGCTATTCGTAAATTAATCGAAATAAACCCAAATATTCAGATAGGTAATAGTCAGAAGATTATTGGACTGAGAAATTTGATTAGTCATGCCTATGATTCTGTAGATGATGAATTAATTTGGGGAATTATTCAAAAAAATATTCCTGATTTAAAGATTGAAATTGAACTTTTAAAATCAACATTATAAATAGCTTACAATACAAAAAAAAAGGTGTCTGAATTCAGACACCTTTTTTTTTAGTTTTTTTAATTTGATTTTAATTTGTCAAAACGAGGCATTCAAAGTTGATAAAAGCGCAGTTTACATTAGTAAAAGAGCATTTTAGAAACAAGAATAACGAAGTGTTGGATTTGTTAAAATCAAATTATAATTATTTCTTTGAATCTACTTCAACAGCCGCCAACTCATCAGATTGATATTCACCGCTATCTAATTTAGACTTCAATTTTTTGAATGTGTCAATAGTGTATTGTACATCTTCTAACGTATGCGCAGCAGTAGGGATAATTCTTAGCATGATAACATCTTTAGGAACTACTGGGTAAATTACGATAGAACAGAAAATGTTATAGTTTTCACGTAAGTCAAATGTTAAGTTTGTTGCTTCCGCTAACGAACCTTTCATAAAAACAGGAGTTACAGGAGAGTTTGTATGTCCGATATTAAATCCAGCATCTCTAAATCCAGTTTGTAAAGCATTCGTGATTTCCCAAAGTTTGTTTTTCAATTCTGGGCGTGTTCTTAAAAGCTCTAAACGTTTTCTAGCACCAATGGTAATTGTCATTGGTAATGCTTTAGCAAACATTTGAGAACGCATGTTATAACGAAGATATTCAACGATACTTTCATCTGCACAGATAAATCCTCCGATAGAAGACATTGATTTTGCAAACGTTCCAAATAAAACATCTATTTCACTTTGAACACCTTGTGCTTCACCAGCACCTTGACCTGTTTCACCTAATGTTCCAAATCCATGAGCATCGTCTACAAATAAACGGAAGTTGTATGTTCCATTTTTTCTAAACTCAACGATTTCTTTTAATTTACCTTGGTCTCCAGCCATTCCGAAAACACCTTCTGTGATTACAAGAATTCCACCTCCAGTTTGTTCAGCCAAACGAGTAGCATTTCTCATTTGTTTGTCAAAACTTTCCATATCATTATGTTGGAAAACAAAACGCTTACCAGTATGAAGACGCATACCGTCTAAGATACAAGCATGTGACTCACTATCATAAACAACGATATCATTTCTATCTAACAAACTATCGATAGCAGAAACCATACCTTGATAACCGAAGTTTAACAAGATACAATCTTCTTTACCCATGAAATCAGCTAATTCATTTTCTAGTTTTTCGTGCTCAGCAGTTTGACCAGTCATCATCCTAGCGCCCATTGGGTAAGCTAAACCATATTGTTCTGCAGCTTTTGCGTCTGCTTCACGAACTTCAGGATGATTTGCAAGTCCTAAATAATTATTTAAAGACCATACTAAACACTCTTTACCACGGAAAATCATTTTGTTACCTAATTCACCTTCTAATTTAGGAAATGTGAAATAACCATGAACTCCTTTTGAATATTGTCCAATTGGACCTCTATTTTTTTTGATTTTATCAAATATGTCTTGTGCCATATTGTATGAATTAAATGTGATTTACATTTTGTTAGTCATTACAAAAGTACAAAGTTTTAAACGGAATTTAAAAACGTGTTTTATAAATTATCAACATACCAAGGTGTTAATTTTATTTGATGAAAAATACTTCATTTTCATTCTTTATATTTGTAAAAAAATAATATTCTCAGTAAATGGCTTTGAAATGTGGTATAGTAGGTTTGCCAAACGTTGGTAAATCAACACTTTTTAATTGTTTGTCAAATGCAAAAGCGCAATCGGCAAACTTCCCTTTTTGTACAATTGAACCAAATGTTGGAACGATTTCTGTTCCAGATCCACGTTTAGAAAAATTAGAATCTATTGTTAATCCTGAAAAAGTTGTTCCAACAACGATGGAAATTGTAGATATTGCTGGTTTGGTTAAAGGTGCATCAAAAGGGGAAGGGTTAGGAAATCAATTTTTGGCTAATATTCGTGAAACGGATGCTATCATTCATGTTTTAAGATGTTTTGATGATGGGAATATTATTCATGTTGATGGTTCAGTAGACCCAATTCGTGATAAGGAAGTTATTGATTTAGAATTACAATTAAAAGATTTAGAATCAATAGAGAAAAAAATACAATCTTTAGTTCGTAACTTGAAATCAGGTGATAAAGAAGTGTTGAAAGAAAATGATCTTGCTGATCGTATTAAATCTCATCTAGAGAAAGGACTATCTGTTCGAAGTTTAGAAATGGATGAAAACGAAAAAGAGATGGTTAAACGCTTTCATTTGATTACATCTAAGCCAGTTATGTATTTATGTAATGTTGATGAAGCTTCTGTGAAAACAGGGAATCAATATGTAGAGAAAGTAAAAGAACATGTAAAAGCTGAAAATGCAGAAGTATTGGTGATCGGTGCTAAGATTGAAGCTGACATCATGGAGTTGGAAACGTATGAAGAACGACAAATGTTTTTAGAAGAGTTGGGGTTAGAAGAACCAGGTGTAAATCGTTTAATTCGTTCTGCTTATGCATTGCTAAATTTATATACTTATTTTACCGCTGGAGTTAAGGAAGTTAGAGCTTGGACTATTACTAAAGGAATGACAGCACCTCAAGCTGCAGGAGTAATTCATACAGATTTTGAAAAAGGTTTTATTCGCGCTGAAGTAATGAAATATGCTGATTTTACAACTTACGGTTCAGAATCCGCAGTTAAAGATGCAGGTAAGTTTAAAGTCGAAGGAAAAGAATATATTGTTGACGATGGAGATATAATGCACTTTAGATTTAATGTGTAAGAAATTTTATAAGCATAAAAAAAACCAGTTGATAAACTGGTTTTTTTTATGAAACTAATTTTTAATACTCATCTTCGTTAAACAAGAAGTCGTCTTTCGAAGGGTAATCAGGCCAAATCTCCTCAATACTTTCATAGACATCACCTTCGTCTTCTAAATCTTGTAAGTTTTCAACCACTTCCAAAGGTGCGCCATGACGGATTGCGAAATCGATCAATTCATCTTTTGTTGCAGGCCAAGGAGCGTCTTCCAAATAAGATGCTAACTCTAAAGTCCAATACATAGGTCTTAGTTTTGATAGTTAAATTTGCCACAAAAAAATAAAATAAAATTGAAAAAATCAACGATTTACATAAATTTAATTTTAAAAAAATATTTTAACGTAAAATATTTATAATCAAATGGCTGTAAATTAAGATTTGTAAGACATATATTTTGTTAAGTTTAATTGTTAATTGTGGAAAGCTTTCAATTGCTATCCAAAAATATTTAATTAAATTTGCGCTCAATTTGTAGAATAGTTTTGTCAAATTGAAATCTAAATAGCGCATTTTATGCCAAAAAACGAATCCATTAAATCAGTATTAATCATCGGAAGCGGTCCTATTGTTATAGGTCAAGCTTGTGAATTTGATTATTCAGGCTCTCAGGCCGCTCGTTCACTTCGTGAAGAAGGAATTGAAGTAACATTAATTAATTCTAATCCAGCAACAATCATGACAGATAAAATTGTTGCGGATAATGTTTATTTATGGCCATTAGAACCAGAATATATTGAGAAAATTTTAAATCTTCATAAAATTGATGCTGTTTTACCTACAATGGGTGGACAAACAGGTCTTAACTTGGCAATGAAATGCGAAGAGATGGGAATGTGGGAAGAGTATAATGTTAAGATGATTGGTGTTGATATTGATGCGATTAATATTACGGAAGATAGAGAGCAGTTTAGAGAGTTAATGGGTAAAATTGATGTTCCTATGGCTCCTCAAAAAACGGCTAAGTCTTTCTTAGAAGGAAAAGAAATTGCTCAGGAATTTGGTTTTCCATTATGCATTAGAGCTTCTTTTACCCTAGGTGGTGCTGGAGCATCTGTAGTTCATGATCCGAAAGAATTTGATACTTTATTAGAAAGAGGTTTACAATTATCTCCAATTCATGAGGTGATGATTGATAAGGCTTTACTTGGTTGGAAAGAATACGAATTAGAGTTATTGAGAGATAATAATGATAACGTTGTTATTATTTGTTCTATCGAAAACTTTGACCCACTTGGAATTCATACTGGAGATTCAATTACGGTTGCTCCAGCAATGACTCTTTCTGATACGACTTTTCAACGAATGAGAGATATGGCCATCAAAATGATGCGTTCTATAGGTAATTTCGCTGGTGGATGTAATGTTCAGTTTGCTGTTTCTCCTGATGAAAAAGAAGATATTATTGCGATTGAGATTAACCCTCGTGTTTCTCGCTCTTCTGCATTAGCATCTAAAGCAACTGGTTATCCAATAGCGAAAATTGCTTCAAAGTTAGCTATTGGTTACAATTTAGATGAGTTAAAAAATCAAATTACAAAAAGTACATCTGCATTATTTGAACCAACTTTAGATTACGTTATCGTAAAAATTCCACGATGGAACTTTAATAAATTTCCTGGTACAGACCGAAGACTTGGTCTTCAAATGAAATCTGTTGGGGAAGTAATGGGAATTGGTCGTTCATTCCAAGAAGCATTGCAAAAAGCTTGTCAATCATTGGAAATTAACCGAAATGGTTTAGGTGCAGATGGAAAAGAATTAACTAACCAAGAGCAAATATTACATTCGTTAGAAAATGCATCTTGGAACCGTTTATTTCATGTCTATGACGCTATCAAATTAGGTATTCCTTTCAAAACAATTCACGATAAAACTAAAATTGATTTTTGGTTCTTAAAACAAATTGAGGATTTAATCAAATTAGAACGTAAAATTGAGAAGTATCACTTAGGTAACTTTCCGAAAGATTTAATGTTTGAAGCAAAACAAAAAGGGTATGCTGACAGACAAATTGCTCATTTACTTCGTTGTTTAGAATCGGAAGTTCACGTTAAGAGATCAGAAATGGGTATTAAGCGTGTTTTCAAGTTAGTAGATACATGTGCTGCAGAATTTGAAGCAAAAACACCTTATTACTATTCTACCTTTGAATACGAAAACGAAAGTATCGTTACAGATAAAAAGAAAATTGTTGTATTAGGTTCAGGTCCTAATCGTATTGGTCAAGGAATTGAGTTTGACTACAGTTGTGTTCATGGAGTTTTAGCAGCAAAAGAATGTGGTTATGAAACTATTATGATCAATTGTAACCCTGAAACTGTTTCTACTGACTTTGATACAGCTGACAAATTATATTTTGAACCAGTTTTCTGGGAGCATATTTATGACATTATTCAACACGAAAAACCGGAAGGAGTTATCGTACAGTTAGGTGGTCAAACAGCTCTTAAATTAGCTGAAAAATTACACCGTTTTGGTATAAAAATCATTGGGACTAGCTTTGAAGCATTAGATTTGGCAGAAGATAGAGGTCGTTTCTCTAAATTGTTAGAAGCGAATAATGTACTTTTCCCTAAATATGGTGTGGTAGAAGATGCTGAACAAGCAATCAAGTTATCGGATGATTTAGGTTTTCCTTTATTGGTTCGTCCTTCCTATGTATTGGGTGGACAAAAAATGAAAATCGTTATCAATAAAGAAGAATTAGAGCATCATGTAGTTGATATTATTGGTGAAATGGGAAGCAATCAAATATTGTTAGATCATTTTATAGGTGGTGCGATTGAAGCAGAAGCTGATGCTATATGTGATGGTGAAGATGTGTATATTATTGGTATCATGCAACATATTGAGCCTGCTGGTATTCACTCTGGCGATTCGTATGCGGTATTACCTCCATATAATTTAGGTGACATGGTGTTGCTTCAAATTGAAGAGATTACTAAGAAAGTTGCTTTAGCATTAAAAACTAAAGGATTGATTAATATTCAGTTTGCAATAAAAGATGATAAAGTGTATGTAATTGAAGCAAATCCAAGAGCTTCTAGAACAGTACCATTTATTGCAAAAGCATACGATGAACCTTATGTTAATTATGCTACGAAAGTAATGTTAGGGCATTCAAAAGTGAAAGATTTTAAATTCAATCCGAAAAAAGATGGATATGCAATTAAAATTCCAGTTTTCTCATATGAGAAATTCCCTGATGTTAAAAAAGAGTTAGGTCCTGAAATGAAATCTACTGGAGAAGGAATTCGTTTTGTGAAAAATTTGAAAGATCCTTTCTTTGTAAAGATTTATTCTGAAAGAAATATGCATTTGTCTAGATAATGACACTAATAGCTAGTATTCAAGGAACTTTTAAAATGATTCTGATGATTATCGGAGGGTTTGTTTTACTTCGATTTTTAGGTCAGCTTTTAATTGTAAAAAGAAATCTGGCAGAACAAAAAAGGCAAGAAGAATTTCAAAAAGAATTAGAAAAACAAAAGTCTTTCTATAAAAAAAATACAGGAAAAATAAATATTCTTGGAAAAAAACAGTCGACAAATTTTCAAGATGTCGACTATGAAGAAGTATAATTTTAAGTCCATCGTTTTAAGATGGACTTTTTTAGTTTAATGAATTATGAAGCAGTTTTTTAAAGCAAATTGGACACATTTTACGGTTATAGGAATTATAATCACCGTAACATTGGTTTATTTTAATCTACAATTTCAAGGTTATGGATTGAAACAGCACGATATTGAGCAGTTTGGTGCTGCTTCTCATGAAATACAAGATTATAGAGAACGTACTGGTAAAGAAACTTTATGGACAAACTCTATGTTTGGAGGGATGCCTTCAACTCAGATATCTGTATTATATGAAGGGAATTATATTAAAGAAATATTCAATAATATTTTAAAAATTATTCCTGCACCAGCTGGAATTGTATTACTTTATATGATAGGGTTTTATATTTTAGTTTTATGTTTAAATATAAATCCATGGATTGGTTTATTAGGTGCTTTAGCCTTTGGATTTTCTAGTTATGATATAATTATAATTCAGGCAGGTCACAATACAAAAGCATTGGCGGTTGCTTTTATGGCTCCTGTTGTTGGTGCTTTTATTATGTCTTATCAGCGTAATCTAAAGTGGGGGATTATTTTATCTGCAATTTTTATGGTTATTGAGTTGTCTATGAATCATCTACAGGTAACTTATTATCTTGGGATACTTTTGGTTGGCCTTGGGGTTGTGGTATTTATTAATGCAATTCTTAAAAAGGAAATTAAACGTTTTCTTTATGCAACATGTGGTATTGGAGTTGCATATTTTTTGGCATTATTAGTTAATTTCGGAAATATAGTAATGACTTCTGATTATGCAAAACACACAATTAGAGGAGGTAACGATGTTACAATTTCTCCAAATGGAGCTTCAAATGCTGAAAATTCTACTTCAGGATTAGATAAAGATTATATAACTCAATGGAGTTATGGAGTGGGAGAGTCATTTACGATTATTTCACCATATGTAAAAGGAGGAGGTTCTGTTGCTTTAGGTGATTCACCTTTTGCAGAAGATATCGATAAGGTTGAACTTACCCCTGAACAAAGAAAAAATGTGATAAATTCTCCTGTGTATTGGGGAGAACAACCAATGACTTCTGGTCCTGTATACATTGGAATTATTGTGGTGTTTTTAGCTTTTTTAGGTTTGGTATTTCTTACTAACCCAATTAAATGGGCTTTATTGGCAGTAACTCTTTTAACGTTAGCTCTTTCTTGGGGAAAAAACTTTATGGGCTTAACTGACTTTTTTTTAGATTATATCCCTGGTTACAATAAATTTAGAGCTGTAACTATAATATTGGTGATGGTTGAATTATGTATTCCCATTTTAGGTATTTTATTTTTGGATTTAATTATAAAAGAACGTAATACTTTAAAAGAAAAAAAGAAGCCGTTTTTAATTGTTTCAGGAGTATTTCTTATTCTTCTTATTGGAATTAAAACTATTGGTTTAGGAGATGGGTATAGTTCATCCAATGATCAGCTACAAGTTCAAAATGTAGAAAAAAGTATCAAAGATCAAGTTTTAGGTATGGATCCATCAGTATTAATGTCTCAGTACAAATTAGATGTGACAAATTCATCTCAATTGGATCAGTTTGTTAAGCAACAAAGTGCTCCATACATAGAAGGTTTTGAAGGGATGAAAAAAGTACGTGAAACAATATTTAATGATAGTATGAATAGATCTATTCTATTTACAATATTAGCATTAGCTCTTCTTTCTGCTCTATTTTATAGTGAAATGAAATCAGAAATTATATTGGCAGGTTTAATTGTTTTAACAGCAATTGATTTAATACCTGTTGCTAATAATTATTTAGGAAATCAATCACAAGGTAGTGGATATAAATTTTGGACTGAAAAAGCACAAAATTTATTTCCAACAGAACCTTCTCCATCTGACAGAACTATTTTTGAGACCGAATTGGCATTAAATCCAAAGTTGTTACCATTGATTTCAAAAGCAGAAAACGAAGGACAGACAAAAGCAATGGAATTAGAATTGACTGGGCCAGCTAAATCAAGAGTAATTGATTCTTATAAATTTACAGCACTTAATAGAAATACTAATTATAGAGTATTTGACATGTCTGGTGGTTTCAATAGTGCAAATTCGTCCTATTTTCATAAGGCTTTAGGTGGTTACCATGGAGCAAAATTGAGAAATATTCAAAATTTATTTGATTTTCACATTACTTCATCAAATTATAAAGTGTATGATATGTTAAATGTTAAGTATTTCATTTCTAATGGGACTGAAGTTCAACAAAATCCTACTGCATTGGGTAATGCTTGGTTTGTGAAAGATATTCGTAAAGTTGCAAATCCAAATGATGAAATCCGTTCATTGGGGTCTGAATTGGCTATTGAGAATGCTTTTCAAGGAACATTATTAGTGAATGGAGTTGCATCCCGTAAAGGAAAAGCATATACATCAGATAAGATTCAATATGTTTTGAAATCGGATACTTTAGCTGTTCCTATGTCTAATGGGTTGACAGAAGGTCTTGAAGCTATGTTTGTAATGGATATCAATGGAAAAACGAATTTAGTTCCTATACAGACATTAGCTATGGATACTGCTAAATCTTTCTTAAAATTGGTTAAAATTAAAAATGCAAAAGAATTTAAACCTAGTCAGGAAGCGATTGTCATTAATGATGAATTTAGAAAAATTGGAAAGGTTAAGTTTGATGGTCAAGGTACTATTAAAATGAATTCCTATGAACCAAATAAAATTACATATGTTTCAAATACTCAAGCGGAACAATTTGCAGTTTTCTCTGAGATTTATTATCCAGATGGTTGGAAAGCTACAATCGATGGGAAAGAAGTAGAAATAGTTAAAACAGATTACTTGCTTCGTGGGTTAAAAATTCCAGCAGGAAAACATACGGTCGTTTTTGAATTTGATCTACCAAAATACCACACTTCAGGAACATTAGCTTCTATTTCGTCTATTTTAATACTTCTTGCAATAGCAGGTGGTTTATATTCGGATAGAAAAAAGAAGAAAGAAGTAGCTTAATTTTTGAAATGAATTAAATTTAAGGAGTCTTTATGGACTCCTTTTTTATTGATTTTGTTATTAATATTTATTTCTGTCATATAAATTTATTGAAATTAAATCCTTAATTTAATGAATGTACTCGTTATCGGTGCTAGCAACAACCCTGATCGATATGCATACAAAGCAATCGAAATGCTATTGAAGTATAGCCACCAACCAATTCCTTTTTCAAAAAAGAAAGCAGAAGTATGTGGTTTAGTAATTGAAAATGAATGGAAATCGTGGGGTGATGTGCATACAGTTACTTTGTATATCAATCCAGAATTACAAAAAGTCTATTATCAAAATATTATTGCTTTGAAACCCAAAAGAGTGATATTCAATCCTGGAACTGAAAATCCTGAATTCGAAGCTTTATTATCAGAAAATGAAATCGAAACATTAGAAGCTTGTACACTTGTAATGCTTAGCATTGGACAATTTTAGAAAATGACGTCATTTTCGACTCCGCTCAAATTGACTTGGTTTCTATTTAAGACATTATGTCTCTGCTTAAATTGACTAAGTACCTTTTTTCGGTCAGTTTGAGCGGAGTCGAAGGCGACTTTGAAAATTTCAAATCAATTAATCCATCCTCGGTTTCCAAGGTTGTTCAATTGCTCCTAAATCTTGTGTTAATTTTCGAGAAAGAACAAATAGATAATCGCTTAAACGATTGATATATTGTAATATTATTGCATCGATAGGATATTCGTCATTTAAATGACTTGTAATACGTTCTGCACGACGACATACACATCGAGCAACATGACAATATGAAACGGTTGTATGACCTCCAGGTAGTATAAAGGATTTCATTGGGGGAAGAACTTGGTCCATAGCATCAATCCAATTTTCAAGATTTGTTACATCAGTCTCATGAATTTCTGGAAGTTTCATTGTAGATTTACCTGGTTCTGATGCTAGTTGTGAGCCTATTGTAAATAAACGATCTTGGATCTCAATAATTTCGGAAATGTGTTTTTGATCGATAGCTTGATCACGTATAAGTCCTAAATAAGAATTTAATTCGTCTATGGTTCCGTATGACTCAATTCGTAACGCATATTTTGAAATACGCGTTCCACCAATTAATTGAGTTGTTCCTGTATCACCTTTTCGAGTGTATATTTTCATAATTAATATTTTATAATAAAATGTTCTTTTTCCTTACTTGGCATTTTTGCAATTATTCCTAATTGGAATAAATCCATCGTTAAATTAAAACGTTTATCATCAATAATTTGTTTCCATGCTAAGTACATATCTTTAGACCATCGAATATCATCAATTATAATTAAAGTGTTATCATAAGAATTTGCGATTAATTTATTTAAATTCTCTAATAATGCTTGTCCCTTATGATCCCCATCAATAAAGATAATGTCGTATTTAATTTTATCGATATTAGAAAGGAATGATTCGAAGCTATTGTTAATAAATGTTAGGTCGTTTATATTGAAATGTTCGAAGTTTTTTTGGTTTATGGAGTAAATAGTTTTACTTCCTTCAATAGTCGTAATTTGAGAATTTGGAGAACCTAATCGAAACGCTAATGTACCTAAACCAAAATTGGTTCCCAACTCTAAAATTCTTTTAGGATTATAGTGCTTTGTTACATTGTATAACAATTTCCATTTTTTTCCTTTTGAACTAGCTTTTTCAGCGAAGTCTTTTATTTTAGTATATGTTTTTTTATTTCTTGAACCAGCGCCATAAAAATCAAAATCATATTCTTCATTATTATTTTTCAGAAGGTATATGAATTCGTTCAAAAATAAACGGTCATTTTTTTCAATCTTTTTTTTTATGCAAACATCTACGAAGTCATAAACGAAAGGAGAGTGAATTTGATGTCTTCCTTGACCTTTTACTAAGTATTTAATATATTCGTATCCAAGATTCATTAATACAAAATAACAAAAAAGAATTTAGATATGAAGTCTGTTCAAATGGATGAAAATATAATCGATACGCAAAGAGAAAAGGTTTTTGGTACTCAACCTGAATTAAAGTTGGTAGGTCCTTGTAAATTAGGTGAAGGGATTATAAATAGTGATGACGAGCAAAAAGAATTATTGATCAACAAATTCGAGAATACGAAACTAAAAACAACCTTTTTTATTCCAGCATCGGGTTCTGGTTCCAGAATGTTTCAGTTTTTATTTGATTTTATAGAAAATCCAACTGAAGAGAATACAAGTCAGGTAGAAAGATTCTTTAACAATATAGAAGATTTCGCTTTTTTCAATAAATTACCATTTGAAGTAAGAAAAAAAATCATTGATCACGATGTTAATTTAGATGAATTTGTTCGTTTTCTATTAACTGAATCAGGTATGGGGTTTGGTGAGCTACCTAAGGGATTGATTCCATTTCATAAAAATGGACCTTTTGTTTTAAATCCATATCAGGAACAACTTCTTCAAGGGTTACAAGTAAAAGAAGAGAATACATCTTTTCATTATACGATTAAAGCAACTTTTGAAAATATTATTAGTAAAGAATTAAATAGTTTAAAAGGAGTAATTGGTCAAGAAGTAGATGTAAATTTTTCGTATCAGGATGTTCTTACTGACGCAATAGCTTTTGATGATGATAAAAATCCTTTATTATTAGAAAACGGTGATATTCTTACAAGACCTTCTGGTCATGGTGCTCTTTTAGAAAATTTAAATTCAATTGATTCTGATTTAATTTTTATTAAAAACATTGATAATGTCCAACATTATGCAAAATCCAAAGTTTCTCAAGATACTTGGAAATATCTTGGAGGAATGGCTGTTTGGTTTCAAGAAAAAATCAATAAATTAATTAAATCACCAAACAAGGAGGAGCTAATTAAGTTAAACAACAGATATCAATTTTTAAATGATGAATTCATCAATATTCTTTCAGAAGAAGAAATACCAAATCTTTTAAATCGACCATTTAGAGTATGCGGAATGGTCAGAAATGAAGGTCAAGCTGGGGGAGGACCATTTTGGGTAGAAGAGAATGGAAAAATTACGAAACAAATTGTTGAAAAATCACAGATAAATCTAAGAGGTAAACAATATAGATTAATGGTACAATCTACTCATTTTAATCCGGTTGTAATTGTTGCTGTAAATAAAGATATTAACGGAAAGCCATTTAATTTATTCGAATATTGTGATGATAGTAAGTATTTTGTGGTAAATAAAAAATATAAAGGAAAAAGCATTTCATTTTCTGAATTACCAGGTTTATGGAACGGTTCGATGGCTTATTGGAATACTATATTTGTTGAAATACCTTCAAAGTCCTTTAGTCCGGTTAAAACAGTATTAGATTTATTAGGAAAAGCGCATAGAGAAGAATAAATATTTTATTTACTTTTTCTTCGTTTTAATAAAAACTTTTGTAGGATATATCGCAGGTCATTGTTTGTGTCAATAGATTCGAAATC
>CANHVK010000049.1 GCA_947464135.1 Flavobacteriia bacterium
CTTGGACTATTTCACCAAACAATGCAACGTTTGTGAATGGTACAACTAATACATCTAAATTTCCAGAAGTAAGTTTTTCTTCTCCTGGCAAATATACAATTACGCTTACTTCAACAAATTCAAAAGGTGCAAATACAGTGTCAAAAACAAGTTATATTACAGTAAATCCTGCATTAAAGAAACAAGTATGTGATACTTTGACTAATTTTTTATCAACAGAGAAAAAAACATATGTTCCAATTAAAGGAGGCGGATCCTTGGCGGGTCACATAAACGG
The DNA here is from genome assembly GCA_947464135.1 of Flavobacteriia bacterium. GTDB lineage: Bacteria > Bacteroidota > Bacteroidia > Flavobacteriales_D > Crocinitomicaceae > CANHVK01. The sequence continues at coordinate 278 of CANHVK010000049.1, forward strand.
GTTAATTGGTTTTGCTGAATTATATACTAATTATGGTTCTTACACACATATTAGTGGTGCTTTACTTGATTTTGCTAGAGCAGAGACAAATAATTCAACAAGTACTGTTAAAGTAAATGTCTATCAAAATAATAACGGTTCACCAGGTACTGTATTATCAACTAAACTCATCAAAATTATGGATATTAAAAATGATGTTGCAAATAAGGTTGAAACAAAAGTTATTTTTGATAATCCAATAGCAATAACAGGTCAGTTTTTTATAGGAATTGAAACTACTAATGCACTTGGAGATTCGGTAGGATTATATACAACATCTACAAGTGGAGTTACTACGAATACCGGGTTTATAAAATTCTCATCAAATAATTCTTGGTGTACATACGAGAAATGTTGGAGTGGATTAAAAATTCATTTAAAAGTATTGCCATTAGTTGCTACTTTACCTACTGCAAATTTTGTGATAAACACATCTCCAACTCAGATTAATACAAATATTGAAATTGATGCTTCTTCATCAACTGATTCTTATGCTTATAATTGGACTTTAAATGGTGCGAGCATTTCTAACTCTAATTATTATAAAGAGTCGATCACTTATGCAACACCTGGCACTTATGACATTAAATTAGATGCAATAGGTGGTTGTGGAAATACAACTTCAATTACTAAACAGATTCTAGTTAATGGTTTGTGTACATCAGCCCCTTCAACACCAGGTTCTATTTCAGGAATCAATAAAATTTGTGCAGGGCAAACAAATGTAACGTATTCAATTGCTCCGGTGAATAGCGCTACTGGTTATGTGTGGACATTACCAAACGGTTTCACTGGAACAAGTACAAGTAATACAATAACCCTTTCAGCACCAAATACTCAAATTACAGGTAATATACAGGTCGCTGCTACAAACTCATGTGGAACAAGCGCTCCAAGCTCGTTATCTGTTTCTACGATTTTAAAATCAGATCCAACATTTACTCAAGTAAATTCAATTTGTTCAGGTGCAGTTTTAACCCCTCTTCCTACCACTTCAAATAATAGTATTCCTGGGTCATGGTCTCCGGCATTGGATAATTTAAAAACCACTGAATATACATTTACTCCTTCTGCAGGCCAATGTGCTAATTTGACTAAAATGACTATTAGTATAATTCAAAAAGTAACCCCAACTTTTAAACAACTGGGTTCCTATTGTAAAGATGCAAACGCAGACTTATTACCAACAACTTCAACGAATGGAATTGTAGGTTCTTGGAATCCTATAACAGTTTCTACTTCAACTCTTGGTTCTCAGATCTATACTTTTACACCTTCGTCAATAGGTTTACCAACGTGTGCTTCAACTACAACAATGAATATAGAGATTAAAAGCCAAACCATCCCTTCTTTTACTCAATTAGGTCCATACTGTAAGGATGCTACTTTAAGTCCTTTACCAAGTACATCCATTAATAACATAACTGGAACTTGGTCACCAATATTGGATAACACAAAAACAACAGAATATACCTTTACACCATCTCAAGGTCAATGTGCTGATATTACTAAAATGACAATTACGATCAATTCAAATGTAACACCAAGTTTTGATCAAGTGAGTCCAATTTGTAGTAATGAAACCTTGAATCCATTACCAGGTACATCTTTAAATAATATAACTGGAACTTGGTCGCCAATTTTGGATAATACAAAAACTACAGAATATACTTTTACACCTTCACAAGGTCAATGTGCTGTAAATCTAAAAATGATTATTATTGTTAATAATAATCCGATTACTGGAGAAATACAAAACTTAACAGATGTATGTATTGGTAAATCTTTAAATATAAGTTCATCTATTTCAGGAGGAAGTTGGAGTTCGTCGAATACGAATGTTGCAATAATAGACCAAAATGGATTAATAACTTCTATTTCAAAAGGTATTACAAATATAAAATACACCATCACTGAAAATAATTGTTCAAATTCCATAGAACAAAATATGAATGTGAACGAATGTGCTAGTTTAACTAATGAAACAACGGATAATATTTATGTTTTTCCAAATCCTGTAATAAATGAATTAACTGTAAAACAAAAGACTTCTTTATTTGATACTTATAAAATTATTGATGTTGTTGGGAAAATTATTTTAGAAGGTAAATTGACTTCGGAAGAAAGTATTTTAAACGTTCAAAAATTAATGCCAGGTCAATATCTATTTAGACTTGAAACGAATGAAGGTGAATTGAAAGATATAAACTTCAATAAAAATTAATATTACTCATATGGTTTTAGTAGGAAATATTTTAATTTTGTAAAAAAAAAGAATATGGCAGTTTTAACTATACCAGAAAAGAATATAGTAGTAACAAACCCTGAAGAGATTAAAGTTTTTTTTAATCAACGAGGAATATTTTTTGACCAATGGCAATGTGATGTTGTTTTTGAAGATACAGCAACTCCAGATGACATATTAAACGCTTATTCAAAAGATTTAAACCCTTTTATGGAAAAAGGAGGGTATAAAACGGCAGATGTAATTACGATTAATTCATTGACTGAAAATTATGATGCTATTCGAGCTAAATTTTTAGCTGAACATACTCATTCTGAAGACGAGATTCGCTTTTTTGTTGATGGTCAAGGTTTGTTCTGGTTTAACTTAGAGACAGAACCTGTTTTTAATCTGTTATGTGAACGAGGAGATTTAATTTCAGTTCCCGAAGATACAAAACATTGGTTTGATGCAGGACCAATAAATCCATTTGTAAAAGCTATCCGAATTTTTATTGATATTACGGGTTGGATTCCTCATTATACTGAAAATAATATACAAACTCAGTTCGCTGATATTACCGTTAAATAAAACCTTTTTTAAATAACGAGTCAATCCCTCTCTGTGAGGGATTTCTTTTTTATTTTTGTTTCAAAACTTGCTAAATGTCAACTACAAAATACATACTTACTGATATCGAAGGGACTACTACTTCTGTTTCTTTTGTCTATGATGTACTTTTTCCCTATTTCAGGGAAAATATTGATAAAGTAAAAGAATTATCCCAATTACCTGAAGTAGTGGAAGTTTTTGAGCAAACAAAACAGTTAGCAAGAGAAATAGAAGGAGTTACAATTGAAACTACAGACGAGATAATTGATCAATTAAATAAGTGGAGTATAGAAGATAAAAAAATCACTCCTTTAAAAACACTACAAGGATTGCTTTGGAAAGAAGCATATGAAACAGGTTTGATTAAGGGACACGTGTATCCTGAAGTTGCTGGTTCATTAGCTAGATGGAAGGAAATAGGAATAGAAATTGGTGTTTTTTCTTCAGGTTCAATTGCTGCTCAAAAATTAATTTTTGGATTTTCAGAATCTGGCGATTTAACACCTTATTTTTCTCATTATTTTGATACAAACACAGGTGGAAAAAGAGAAACTGAAACCTACATTAAAATTGCTGATTTGATTGGCAAAAAAGTGGATGAAATTTTATTTCTTTCAGATATAGTGGAAGAGCTTGAAGCAGCTGATAAAGCCGGATTTCAAACGATTCAATTAGTGAGGCCGGGTACAAACCCAAATTGGAAAAAAACAGCTACTTCTTTTGAAGAAATTGTTTTATAATGTATAACGAATAAAGTGAATTAATTACAATGTCAAAATTTAGAACCATCTGGACAACTGAAGATAAATATGTTGAAGTTATCGATCAACGAAAATTACCACATGAATATGTAACTGTTAAATTGCTAACCTACAAAGATGCGGAAGTTGCAATCAAAGAAATGACCGTTCGTGGTGCGCCGCTTATTGGTGCTACCGCTGCGTATGGGATTTATTTGGCAGTACGTGAAATGTTAGAAAACCAATTGAATGGTAGTTTTTTAGATCAAGCTTTTTCTGATTTGAGAGCTTCAAGACCAACTGCGGTAAACCTATTTTGGGCCTTGGATAAAATGAGAAATGCTTTAGATAATGCCGATGATTTCTTAACGACTGCTTGGGAAGCTGCCGGAAATATTGTAGAGGAAGATGTAGAAACATGTCGTTTGATTGGAGTTTATGGTTTGCCTTTGATTGAAGAAATTGCAGCTCGAAAACAAGGCGAAGTTGTAAATATTTTGACACATTGTAATGCCGGAATGTTAGGTTGCGTAGAGTGGGGAACAATCACTTCTCCAATTTATCAAGCAATGGAAAAAGGATTGAAAGTACATGTGTGGGTAGATGAAACGCGCCCAAGAAATCAAGGTTCTAATCTAACAGCATATGAATTAACACGCCACAATGTTCCACATACATTAATAGTAGATAATGCTGGAGGTCATCTAATGCAACACGGCATGGTAGATATGGTGATTGTTGGAACTGATCGAACTACACGCCAGGGAGATGTAGCAAATAAGATTGGAACATATTTAAAAGCTCTTGCTGCTTATGATAATAAAATTCCATTTTATGTAACACTACCTTCTACTACGTTGGATATGTCTATTAATAATGGTTTAACTGAAATTCCTATAGAAGAACGTAATCAAGATGAGGTTCGATACATGATAGGTAAGGGGGCAAACGGAAATATAGAGCCTGTTTTAATTTGTCCTGAAACAACCCCAGCAAGTAATTACGGATTTGATGTTACTCCTGCTAGATTAGTTACAAAAATCATTACAGAAAGAGGTGTATGTGATGCATCTGAAGAAGGATTGTTGAGTCTATTTCCTGAGTATAACTAAAAAGGTTAAATTGATTTTTTAAGGAGCATTTTGTGCTCCTTTTTTGTTTTATTATCTCTCATTTTTTCTTAACTTAAATAGTATTCAAAATTTAAAAATCTATAATTGAATACTTTATGAAAGAAGAGTGGTTACATTTTATATGGAAGATGAAACGTCTTCCTTTAAATTTAAAAACAAAAAAAGGAGAGTCAATTGAGATCATTCATCCTGGCATACACAATTTAGATAGTGGACCCGATTTCTTTGAAGCAAAAATTAAAATAAATCAACTTATATGGTCGGGTAATGTTGAAATTCATATTCGTTCTTCTGATTGGTTAAAACACAAACACCAATTAGATGAAGCTTATAACAATGTAATATTACACGTAGTTTTCATTCACGATTTGGATATTCAAATGAATAATGAATTACTTCCAGTTTTAGAATTACAACGTATTATTGCAATGGAAGATATTGAAAAAATCAGTCAACTAAGTAGTAATATGTCTTCAATTCCTTGTGCTCATCGATGGGGAGAAGTGCCTGAAATCATTAAATACAAAGAAATTGAATCTGCTTTTTTTAGAAGGCTAGAGCGTAAATCTTTCATTTTTGATAAACGTCTTAAAGAATTGAATTTCGATATTTTAAAATTAAAATTCGAACTTTTAGGAAAAATAATACTTACCAAAGTAAATGAACTACCAATGGTTGAATTGCTAACACGAATTCCAACCGCTTTACTTAAACGTTTAAACACAGAAGAAAGAACTGCCCTATTGCTTGGAGTCTCAGGGTTAATCCCTGAAGTTTCAGAAATCGATGAAGTCAAAAGCTTAAAAAATGAAGCTAGTTTTTTAATGAATAAATACCAAATTCTTCCAATGAATAAAGCTTCTTGGAAGTTTTTTGGTTGTCGGCCTCGTGCATATCCAACAATTAGAATAGTGTTATTTTCTCTTTTGATGGATGATGATATATTATTCAACGAATTCGAAACTAAGGAACTTTTTTTAAGTTGGATAGAAAATAAATCGATTGTTTTACCTGAATTTTGGAAAAACAATACCCATTTTAAATCTTCGAGTTTAACAATTAAAAATACTTTTTCTAAAGAATTAAAAATTCTGATTATCAGCAATTTTATAGTTCTATTTTACTATTGGCAATTTTCTAAAATAAATAGTATTGAACAGTTGCAAGAATTGATAAGTCTTGCTTATAACTTACCACCAGAAAAGAATTCTAAAATAGAAAGTTTCAAAAAATTAGGACAAAAAATTAAATCAATAGCAGAAACTCAAGGATTATTGGAATTAATAAACGAATTTTGTAATAACAAAAAATGTCTGAGTTGTCAAATTGGCAATAAACTACTTACATCATGAAAACAATTCAAAAAATAGCATTTTTTTTCGAGCTTAAATCGTACGGAGTTTGTTCTTGGATTGCTCAAAAATTAGGAATTAGCTCATCTAAAGTGAGAATTGGTTTTATTTATGCATCATTTATTGCTTTGGGATCTCCTTTATTGCTATATTTCGGTTTAGCATGGGTGTTGGAACACAAACATTATTTTGGTTTTAAACGCATGAAGAGACCAACAGTTTGGGAATTATAAAGAATGTTTGAGACATTAAGAATATTTAAACGAGTTTATATCTTTATAGGTATCATAGTTTTCATTATTGGAATGGGAACTACGGGGTTTATGTTGATTGAAGGTTGGGATTGGTTTGATGCATTATATATGACCATCATTACTACTGCAACAGTTGGATTTAAAGAAACTCACGAGCTTTCAATGACCGGTAAACTCTTTACCATATTTTTGATAATTTCAAGCTTTGGTACTTTTGCTTTAGCAATTTCTTCCATCACTAAATACATAATGGGAGGAGATTACAAAGCAAACCTTAAACAATACAGATCGAATAAAAAATTAGCAGTTATGGAAAATCATGTTGTAATTTGTGGCTTCGGTAGGGTAGGAAAGCAAGTGGCAGAAGATCTATTAAGTAAAAAAACAAAGGTGCTGATTATAGATTCGAATGAATCGGAGATTGAAAAGTTTAATCATTTACCTGGATATGTTTTTTTAGCCGGAGACACCACGAGTGATGAAGTCTTGATTAAAGCAAAATTAGATAAAGCTGTAGCTGTAATTACGTGTTTACCTAAAGATGCCGATAATCTTTATGTTGTACTTTCAGCTAGAGAAATGAATGAAAAAGTCAAAATTATTTCTCGTGCTACTCATATAACGGCTTGCTCGAAATTAAAATTAGCTGGGGCTGATAATGTGATTATGCCTGATTCTATAGGCGGAACTCATATGGCTTCTCTTGTAGCGAATCCCGACGTTGTTGAGTTTATGGATTCTATTCGTTCTCAAGGTAATGATGGAGTTAATATTGAATCTATCGCATTCAATGAATTACCTGTTGAATATCAGTTTAAAAAACTAAAAGACCTTAAAGTTTTGAAAATTAGAAGTGTAACTAATGTAACAATCATTGGATATAAAACCCCTTCTGGTGAATATATTATCAATCCAACTGGCGAAGAAGAAATCGTGCCGCATTCAAAACTATTTGTCTTGGGTACACCAGATCAAATTCGTCATTTAAATGAATTGTTAGAATTAAAGTAATTTTGACAAAAAAAATCTATTTTTGATTTACAAAAAATTATAAATGAAAATTTTAATAACGGGTTCTAATGGTTTACTCGGCCAAAAAATTGTCAAACTTTGTTTAAAAAGAGGAGATGATTTTTTAGCAACTTCAGCTGGCGATAATAGAAATATAGATTGTCCAAATGAGTTCTATCAAACGATGGATATTACAAATCAGGAAAACATTCATGCTGTTTTTAATTCTTTCAAACCTACCCATATTATTCATACTGCTGCATTAACGAATGTAGATTATTGTGAATTAAATCCTGAAGAATGTCATAAAGTTAATGTGAGTGCAACTCAATTATTATGGGATGAAGCACAGAAAATAAATGCCCATTTTCAATTGCTTTCTACTGATTTTATTTTTGATGGGTTGATAGGAAATTACAAAGAAACAGATATTCCTTCAGCAGTTAGTATCTACGGACAATCAAAAGTAGATGCTGAAAATATACTACTTAACTCCGAAAATGACAATTGGTCTATAGCAAGAACAATTATTGTTTATGGAACAGCAAATAATTTATCGAGAACCAATATAGTACTTTGGTCTATTGATGCGTTGACTAATGGTTCTCCTATGAAAATAATCAATGACCAATTTAGAATGCCTACTTGGGCTGAAGATTTGGCTTGGGGATGTTTAGAAATATGTAAAAGAAATAAAAAAGGAATTTTTCATTTATGTGGACCTGAATTAATGGCTGTAAATGAAATTGTTTTCAGAATTGCAAAATATTTAGGGAAATCAACGGATAATGTTGAAATAATCTCTTCGGCGACTTTAAGTCAACCTGCTAAAAGACCTCCACGTACTGGTTTTGATTTATCAAAATCAAGAATAGAATTGGATTATAATCCAAAAACATTGGAACAAACAATCGAAATTTTACTAACAGAAATATAAATTATGTCTAAACTTTGGGTAAGAAAATCAATTATTGATTTACAAAATGAATCTTCTGAGGGAGGTTTAATAAAATCACTGGGAGCAAGAGCTTTAGTTTTATTGGGTATTGGTGCAATAATTGGAGCAGGTTTGTTTTCAATTACGGGCTCTGCGGCTGGGTATAATGCTGGTCCTGCGGTAACAATCTCCTTTGTAATTGCAGCAGTTGCTTGTGCATTTGCTGGATTGTGTTATGCTGAATTTGCTTCTATGATTCCGGTTGCAGGGAGTGCATATACTTACTCTTACGCCACTATGGGTGAATTTATTGCATGGATTATTGGTTGGGATTTGGTCTTAGAATATGCTGTTGGTGCTGCTACTGTATCAATCAGCTGGTCGAGGTATTTAGTAAAGTTCCTAGAATATTATGACCTTCATTTGCCTGCTCAATTAACCTTATCCCCATGGGAATCGGCAACATTAACTGATGGAACAATTGTCTCTGGAATGATGAATTTACCAGCAGTTTTTATTGTGGTAGCAATGTCTTTACTTTTAGTTAGAGGAACAAAAGAGTCTGCTATAATAAATGGAATTATAGTAGGATTAAAAGTAATTGTTGTTCTAATTTTTATCGCATTAGGTTGGGCGTATATTGATACGAATAATTATACTCCTTACATACCGCAAAATACAGGTACTTTTGGTGAATATGGTTGGTCTGGTATAGTTCGAGCAGCGGGTATTATTTTCTTTGCTTATATTGGGTTTGACGCTGTATCTACCGCAGCTCAAGAAGCTAAAAACCCTAAAAGAGATATGCCTATAGGTATTTTAGTATCGTTAGCAATCTGCACTGTTTTATATATCTTGTTTGCTCATGTTATGACAGGGGTAGCAAACTATACTTCTTTTAAAGGTGCTGACGGAATTGCTCCTGTTGCTGTAGCGATAGAACATATGGGTACTATGAATGAAGCAGGTAAAATGGTTCCTGCTTATCCTTGGTTAAATAAAGCTATTATCATTGCAATCCTTGCTGGATATGCTTCAGTAATTATGGTGATGTTAATGGGGCAGTCTAGAGTTTTCTATTCGATGAGTAAAGATGGTTTATTACCTAAAATATTTTCAAATGTGCATCCAAAGTTCGGTACACCTGCAAAATCGAATTTATTATTTATGGTGTTTGTAAGTTTATTTGCGGCATTTGTTCCGGCTACCGTTGTGGGTGAAATGACAAGTATTGGTACTTTATTAGCATTTGTTCTTGTATGTGCAGGCGTAATAGTTCTACGTAAGACTCATCCTGAATTACCAAGAGCATTCAAAACTCCTTTGGTTCCATTGGTTCCAATTTTAGGTATTTTGGCTTGCGTTGCAATGATGATTTCTTTACCGGGTGATACTTGGATTAGGTTAATTTTATGGTTAGCTGTAGGGTTTGTCATTTATTTTGGATACAGTATCAAAAACAGTAAGCTAAATAATCCAAAAAAATAATTTGTGTCTAGCCATCATTTAAAAAAATCACTAGGATTACTTGATGCTACAACAGTAGTTGCAGGCTCAATGATAGGTTCTGGAATATTTATTGTTACAGCTCCGATGGCGAGAGACGTTGGTTCTGCAGCTTGGATAATGGTGTTGTGGTTTTTAACGGGTCTAATAACTGTTTTTGCTGCTTTGAGCTATGGTGAATTAGCAGGTATGATGCCAAATGCTGGTGGACAATACGTTTATCTTCAAAGAGCTTATGGAAAAACAGTTTCATTCATGTATGGATGGACAGTATTTTCAGTAATTCAAACAGGAGTAATAGCGGCTGTTGCTGTAGCCTTTTCAAAATATGCAGCAGTTTTTTTTCCTTTTTTGAATTTTGAAGCAATCAATTTTTTTAAAATATTTTCTATTTCTTATGCACAACTTCTTTCTATTTTATCTCTGGTGTTTTTAACATTTCTGAATGTAGGTGGGGTTAAAAATGGGAAGTATATACAATTAATTTTTACGTTTGCGAAACTGATTGCTTTGTTTGCACTAATATTTTTAGGATTATGGATTGGTTTGAAATCAGATGTAATCTCTCAAAATTTCTCTAACGCATGGGAAGCAAAAAAAACAATTGTTGATCATGTTGGAAATGTTAAAACGATTCAATTATCTGGTTTTGCCTTGATGGGGGCTTTAGGGGCAACAATTATTAATTCTTTATTTTCTTCTGATGCTTGGAATAATGTAACTTTCATTGCGAGTGAGATTAGAGAGCCTAAGAAAAATATTCCGCGAAGTTTATTTTTAGGAACTTTGATAGTTACTATTATTTATTTGTTAGCAAATCTGGCTTATTTTGCTTTGATTCCAATGGAAGGAACTACTGCTGGTAAAGATGCTTTTTCACAAGGAATCATGTTTATGCCAAACGATAGAGTAGGTGCAGGTGCTGCAGAAATGATTTTCGGTTCTATTGGTTCTTTTATTATGGCTGGTTTGATTTTAATTTCAACATTTGGATGTAACAATGGATTAATCCTTGCTGGTTCAAGATTGTTTCACACCATGGCAAAAGATGGATTGTTTTTCAAAAAGGCAAAAAAGATTAATAAAAATGATGTTCCAGGATATGCATTATGGATTCAATGTATTTGGGCATCCGTTTTATGTTTGTCTGGTAAGTATAGTGATTTACTTGTCTACAGTACTTTTGCAGCTTTACTTTTTTATATCCTGACAATCCTTGGCATTTTTATTTTAAGAAAAAAAGAGCCAGATACAGAAAGACCTTATAAAGCTTGGGGATATCCAATTGTCCCTGCCCTATACATATTGATTACGTTTGCAATTTGTGTCGATTTATTAGTATATGATTTTAAAAATGCAGGAATTGGGTTATTGATCGTGTTTTTAGGTTTGCCAATTTATTTCTTGATTCATAAAAAGAATGAAAAAATAAATGAATAAAGAGGAGTTTTATTTATCAAAAAGAACAAGAAGAGCAATGTTTATATTCGTTGCTCTTTTATGTATGATATCATTTACTCCAAGATTATTAATTTATCTTTTTCCAGATAAACCAATCAAAATATCTATAAAAGAAGATAAAATCTTTAGAGAATTAAAAGTTACACCTTACCAAAAAAAATGGAAAAACAAACGAATCTATAAATGCCCACCTACCAAATTTGATCCTAATACATATACTGTCAAAGATTGGATGTATCTTGGATTATCTCAAAAGCAGGCTCTATCAGTACTTAAATTTGGAAAATATGGATTTTATTCCAATCAACAGCTTTCGAAGGTTTTTGTTATACCAGAAGAAGTTTTCCAATTAATAAAGGACTCAACATTTTATCCAAATAAAAAACAAGATTACAAACAAGAAAGATATTTCGAACAGAAGGAGTTTGAAAAACCTAAAATTGAATTAGTAGAGTTAAATAGTGCTTCTGAAGATGAATTATTAAACGTAAAAGGAATCGGACCTTTTTTTGCGAAAAATATTATTATACAAAGAGAAAAATTAGGTGGTTTTTATTTCAAAGAACAACTATTAGATGTTTGGAAATTCACACCAGAAAAATTAGTTGAAATAGAATCTTTGATTCAGATAAATCCTGCTTTAGTCAAAAAAATAAATATTAATTTAGCAACTGTTGAAGAACTAAAAAATCATCCTTATTTTAGATGGAATATTGCAAATTCTATTGTTAAAATGAGATTGCAAAAAGGTAGATTTAGTTCTGTAAATGAATTGTTAGAATCTAAATTAATTACAAATGAAATTTTTGATAAAATAAAGCCATATTTAACATTATGATTGAAGAAAAATTAAAAAAAGTAATTCGTGATGTTCCTGATTTTCCAAAACCAGGAATTGTTTTTAAAGATATCAGTACTATAATGCTTGATCCAATTGTTTCTGCTGAGATATTAGATTATCTAGTCGATTTATATAAAGACAAAGGATTTACTAAAATTGCAGGAATTGAAAGTCGTGGATTTTTATTTGGGTATCCATTAGCAATTCGTTTAGGTTTACCTTTTGTTCTAATTCGTAAAAAGGGGAAGTTACCTTATAAAAAGATAGAATATAGTTATGATTTAGAATACGGTAGTGCAACTATAGAAGTACATACGGATGCAATTGATAAAGGAGACAAGGTGTTAATTCACGATGATTTATTAGCTACCGGTGGTTCTGCTGCTGCTGCTGCGTTTTTAGTAGAGAAATGTGGAGGTACTGTTGCTGGTTTCAATTTTTTAGTTAGTCTATCTTTCTTGGATGGAGAAAATAAATTAAAACATTTCAGTAATAATATTGTTAACTTAGCAAAATATTAAACTGTTTAAATCTTAATATCATTATGATGAATTTTGACAAAAACGAAAATCAAAAAATGATCGCACAAATGGTGCGTGATTTTGCAGAAAAAGAAATTAAACCTCATTTTATGGAATGGGATGAATCTCAAGAATTCCCAATTCATGTGTTTAAAAAATTAGGCGAATTAGGTTTAATGGGGGTTTTTATTCCTGAAACCTATGGAGGTTCTGGATTTAGTTATTTCGAATATATAACTGTTATTGAAGAGATTGCAAAGGTTTGTGGTTCAGTAGGTTTATCAGTAGCGGCTCACAATTCTTTGTGTACTGGTCATATTTATTACCATGGTACAGAAGAACAGAAAAAGAAATACTTACCTAAATTAGCAACAGCTGAGTGGATAGGTGCCTGGGGATTGACAGAAACAGGAACTGGTTCAGATTCAGGAAGAATGAATACTACAGCTGTCTTAGATGGTGACCATTGGATCTTGAATGGATCTAAAAATTTTATCACCCACGGAAAATCTGGGAATGTTGCTGTGGTAATGGCTCGAACCGGTGAAAAAGGAACTCCGAATAATGCCTCAGCATTTATTATTGAAATGGGAACCCCTGGGTTTTCTGCTGGAAAAAAAGAGAACAAATTAGGAATGAGGGCTTCGGAAACATGTGAATTGATTTTTGATAATTGTAGAATCCCTAAAGAAAATATTATTGGTGAGGTAGGACAAGGATTTAAGCAAGCGATGCAGGTTCTTGATGGTGGTCGTATATCTATAGGTGCTTTATCTTTAGGGATTGCCAAAGGTGCTTTTGAAGCGGCTGTACAGTATGCAAAAGAAAGGGAACAGTTTGGACAATCCATTTCTAAATTCCAAGCTATTGGTTTTAAATTAGCAGATATGGCTACTGAAATAGAAGCTGCTGAATTATTATTGTACCAGGCTGCTTATTTAAAAAATAATAAACGACCTATGACTAAGGAATCCGCAATAGCTAAATATTACGCGTCTGAAGTAGCTTGTAGAGTTGCAAATGAAGCGGTACAAATTTTTGGTGGTTATGGATATACTAAAGATTTTCCTGTAGAGAAGTTTTATCGAGATGCAAAACTTTGTACAATTGGAGAAGGTACATCTGAAATTCAAAAATTAGTTATTTCACGAGAAATTTTGAAATAATATTTGGAAATATCCATTTATAGTTTAATTTTGTAACCCAAATTAGAATTTAATAAACAAAAATATGTTAATTATCCCAGTTAAAGAAGGCGAAAACATCGAAAGAGCGCTTAAAAAGTACAAGAAAAAATTTGACAAAACTAAAGTGATGTTAGAATTGAGAACTCGTAAAGAGTTTACTAAGCCGTCTGTTATATACAGGCAAGCTATTATTAAGGCTACATACAAAGCTAAGATGCAATCTCAACAAGATTAATATAACTTTTTTATATATTTTTCGTAAAAGGAGTCTATTATGGCTCCTTTTTTTGTTTTAGAATCATTTTTGCAATTTTTACTGGCAGAGAAGCGCTTTTCAAAGCATACACTAACTGCTTATGAAAATGATATAAAACAGTTTTTTGATTTTAGTCAAATAGATTCAGATCAAAGTTTAGTAGAAATAAATCATCAATTGGTTAGGTCGTGGGTCGTAACTCTTGTAGACCAAGGGCTAGTTTCAAAGACGATTAACAGGAAGATTTCATCCTTAAGAACATTTGTTAAATGGTGCCAAGCAAATAATTATATACATCATAATCCGTTAAAAAAAATTGTTGCTCCAAAAATTTCAAAAAAATTACCCCAATTCATAAAAGAATCAGATTTAAAAGAATCTACAATTGTTGATTTTTTTAAAGATGATTTTAATGGTTTAAGAAATCAGTTAATAATTGAAGTTTTATACCAAACAGGAATAAGATTGTCAGAGCTTGTGAACTTAAAGATTAACAATATTCAAGAAGAATCTATTAAGGTGTTAGGCAAGAGAAACAAAGAGAGGATTATACCCATATCGTATGAATTGAGACTCAAAATCCAAGTTTTTATAACCTTAAGGGAATCTATATCAACAGATCTTGATCTATTATTTATATTAGAGAATGGAAAAAAAATATATGATAGACTTGTTTATAGAATAATAAATACTTATCTTAGTTTTGAAACAAATTTGGAAAAGAAAAGTCCGCACGTTCTTAGACATACTTTCGCGACTCACATGATGAATAATGGTGCAGGTTTGGAAGTATTAAAAGATTTATTGGGTCATGCAAATTTATCCGCTACCCAAGTGTATACACACAATTCTTTTTCTCAGTTAAATAATATTTATTCACAGGCCCATCCAAGAGGGCAGAAAAAATAAAAAGTTATGGATATCAAAGTTCAAGCGGTTCATTTTTCAGCTGACCAAAAGTTAATTGATTATGTAGAATCAAAAGTTTCAAAGTTAAATTTATTTAACGATCAGATTGTTACTGCCGAAGTTTTTCTAAGGTTAGATAATACTACCGATGTAGATAATAAGATCGCAGAAATTAAATTACATTTACCTGGTAAGGAGTTGTTTGCTAAAAAACAATCAAAATCTTTTGAGGAAGCTGTAGATTTATCATCTGAAGCATTAAGAAAACAAGTTTTAAAAGAAAAAGAAAAAGTATCTTAACCTTTTAAATTCAGCATATTACATAGTGAAGCTAAAAATAGCTTCACTTTTTTTTTCAAAAAAAACAATAAAACGTTTGCAGATACAAAAATCATATTTATATTTGCAAACCGAAAAACGGAAAACGTTCTTTTAAAGTTAATATCAAATATTCAATGCGCCGGTGTAGCTCAGTTGGCTAGAGCAGCTGATTTGTAATCAGCAGGTCGGGGGTTCGAATCCCTCCACCGGCTCAATTTTTTTAAAATTGGGGGTATCGCATAGTGGCTATTGCAGCAGACTGTAAATCTGTCACCTCACGGTATCGTTGGTTCGAGTCCATCTACCCCCACAATCATTGAATTTATTATATAAGCGGGAGTAGCTCAGTTGGTAGAGCGTCAGCCTTCCAAGCTGAGGGTCGCGAGTTCGAATCTCGTCTCCCGCTCAATTTTTTTAGAAGCCGGTGTAGCTCAGGGGTAGAGCGCTTCCTTGGTAAGGAAGAGGCCACGAGTTCAAATCTCGTCATTGGCTCATGAAGAAAATGTTTCACCCTAAAGTGGGTGAAATTTTGTGTATACAAAAGGTTTGTTTTTTTATTAACTAGTAACAAATAGAACAATGGCTAAGGAAAATTTTGATCGTTCCAAACCACACGTGAATATCGGGACCATCGGTCACGTCGATCACGGTAAAACAACTCTAACTGCAGCAATCTCTAGCGTATTGGCTAGTAAAGGTCTTGCTCAAGTTCGTGATTTCTCTTCAATTGATAATGCTCCAGAAGAGAAAGAGCGTGGTATTACAATTAACACGTCTCACATCGAGTATGAAACAGCTAACCGTCACTACGCTCACGTTGACTGTCCAGGTCACGCAGATTACGTAAAGAACATGGTTACTGGTGCTGCTCAAATGGACGGTGCTATCCTTGTAGTTGCGGCTACAGATGGTCCAATGCCACAAACTCGTGAGCACATCCTTCTTGGACGTCAGGTAGGAGTTCCTCGTTTGGTTGTTTTCATGAACAAAGTGGACATGGTTGATGATCCCGAATTATTGGAGCTTGTTGAAATGGAAGTACGTGAATTACTTTCTTTCTACCAATATGATGGTGACAATGCGCCAGTTATTCAGGGATCTGCACTTGGTGCATTGAACGGTGAGGCGAAATGGGTTGAAACTGTTGAAGCACTTATGGAAGCAGTAGATACTTATATTGAACTTCCTCCACGTGATGTTGATAAGCCATTCCTTATGCCAGTTGAAGATGTATTTACGATTACAGGTCGTGGAACAGTTGCTACTGGTCGTATCGAAACAGGAGTTATCAACTCTGGTGAGGCAGTAGATATCCTTGGAATGGGTGATGTGAAACTTTCTTCAACTGTAACAGGTGTTGAGATGTTCCGTAAGATCCTAGACAGAGGTGAAGCAGGTGATAACGTTGGTCTTTTACTTCGTGGTATTGAGAAATCTCAAATCAAAAGAGGTATGGTTATTTGTAAGCCAGGTTCAACAACACCTCATACTGAGTTTAAAGCTGAGATTTATGTATTGAAGAAAGAAGAAGGTGGTCGTCACACTCCTTTCCACAACAAATACCGTCCACAGTTTTATTTCCGTACAACTGACGTAACTGGTGAGATCTTCCTTACGGATGGTCGTGAAATGGTTATGCCAGGTGATAACGTAACAATCAATGTTAAGTTGATCGTTCCTGTAGCAATGGACAAAGGTTTACGTTTCGCTATCCGTGAAGGTGGTAGAACTGTAGGTGCTGGTCAGGTTACTGAGATCGTAGCTTAATTATAGGATATATACGATGTTTGAAAGGGGAGCTCGCTCCCCTTTTTACACGGGCGTAGCTCAGCTGGTAGAGTAGTGGTCTCCAAAACCATTGGTCGTGGGTTCGAATCCTACCGCCCGTGCAAAAAATGAAAAAAAGTGTCAAAAGTAAGAGAATATTTTCGCGAAACGATAAATGAGATGGTTCACAATGTAACGTGGCCAACTTGGAAGGAGCTTCAAAGTAATACCATTATTGTAGTAGTTGCTTCTGTGCTTATAGCAGCAATTATTTTTGTGATGGATTTTGGATTTGGAATTACAGGTGATTCTAAATCTATGTGGAAGGGTGCGATGGGATTCATTTACGGATTGTTTTAATACTGACTTCATGGGAGAGATTAAAAAACGTTGGTACGTTGTACGCGCAGTGAGTGGCAAAGAGAAGAAGGTAAAAGAATATCTGGATCTTGAAATCACTCGTTTGAAGTTAACTGATTTTGTAGATCAGGTATTAATTCCGACAGAAAAGGTTTTTCAAATACGTAACGGGAAAAAGGTAAGCAAAGAAAAAGCTTATTTACCTGGTTATGTTTTAGTGGAAGCTGCACTTGTTGGTGAAGTGCCACATGTTATTAAAAGTATACCAAATGTAATTGGATTTCTAGGTACTGAAAAAGGGGGTGAACCTGTACCAATGCGTTTAGCTGAGGTTAATCGTATTCTTGGTAAAGTTGATGAACTTTCTGAATCGGAAGAAGAAATGAAGATTCCATTTGTGATCGGTGAATCTGTTAAAGTAATTGACGGTCCGTTCAATAACTTTAGTGGAGTTATTGATGAAATTAACGAAGAGAAGAAGAAGTTGAAA
>CANHVK010000050.1 GCA_947464135.1 Flavobacteriia bacterium
ACTGCTGTTCTTGTTGCTGTTGTACAACTTCCATTTGTTGCTTCTACATAATACGTGGTCGTTGTTGATATACTTGGGGTTGTGAAACTTGTTCCAGTGCCTAAACTTGACCCTCCACTTGATACATCGTACCAATTGATGGTTCCTGTACTTGCAGTTGCACCTAAACTTAAAGTTCCAGCGTCACATCGTGATGCCGGGGTTGTGGTTGCGATTGTTGGTTGTGCATTCACCGTCAACACAACTGTTGATGTTACTGCAGAACATCCTCCTACTCCATCTGGATCATTACTCGTTAAAGTCAAAGTGACAGTTCCTGAGTTTCCTGCGATTGGGGTAAAGGTTACTGTATTTGGAGTTGCGGTTTGAGATGTAGAACTTAATTGTGAAGAAGCATTGGTCATCGATCCTGTTACCGAAGTTATACTCCAGGCACCAGTTGTTGCTGAACCTCCAACACTTGAAGCTGTTAAAGTATATGCAACTCCTGAACATATCGTTGCATCACTTCCAGCGTTTGCAGTTGCCGGTGCTTTTATCTCTATGTTCATCGTTGTAGTCGTTGCACACGTTGGTCCAGCTGTAGAATTCGGAGTAAACGTATACGATTGTGTACCTACACTGGTAGTAGAAATCGTAGTTGGACTCCATGTTCCTGCTATTAAATTTGTAGAAGTAGTTTGAAAAGCGTCTGGTGTTGCATCTTTACAATAAGGACCTAACTGTGTAAAAGTTGGCGTTGTATTTGCAATAACTGTTATTGTTCCTGTAACATTTTGGCCATTACAAGTTCCGCCAACCAACGAAATGGAATAGTTATAAGTTGCAGCATTTGTTGGTATGCCACTAATAGTTATAACACCCGCATTATAGGTAGCAGATACTCCAGGAGGTAAGCCATTTGCTCCAGATACGCCACTATTTGAAATACCCGTAATATCTGGTTTTGTAGTATAAGTAATGTTTGTCAATGTAGAATTTCTACATAACGATTGGTTATCAGTACCTGACGCTGACGTTAAAGTGACACAAGGTGTACATGCAGGCGTTGTAAGGTAAACAGTTATTGAAGTACTATTACCAGTAGCATCAGTAGCTGTAATTTCAACTGGTGTAGTTGATCCTGAAGCTAGTGCAGTTCCTGCAGCAGGTACAGAAGTGACAGTTGGTGAAGGATCACAGTCAATAGCAGTGTAAGAAGGTACTGTAAAAGTACATGTAGTATTAGTAACATAGGTTGAATCGTGTCCTTTAATAACAGGGGGAAGATTATCAGACGAACAAGAAATACTAAATCCTGTATTACAATCTCCTGAAATAGCACCTAAACAAGTTGGTGTAGGTGAAGTGTTAGGTACTAAAGTATTAACAGGTACAGGGGCATTGGAGGATATATATACTGGATTCGTACCGGAAGTTATCGCAGAATTAGTTAATGACCAAGAACCTCCAGCTCTTATTTGAGTTGAACCTGATGAAGATAAAAAAGTACAATTATTAATACTAAATAAACCTGATGGCTTATTATAAATACATTTTGCGGACGCACTTCCTGAATTATCAAAACTACATTTTTCTAGTTCTAAACTATAAAAACCAGAAGGTGAGACAGTACTTTGAACACTATTAGTTGTTACTCCAACTTGACCAACAGCAGTACCTGATTGACTAGAAAAAGTTGAATTTGAAATATAAATACGTGAATACCTTCCTCCACCTATTGCCGTTCCAACATTGGATGTATTTAAAGAACAATTTTTTTCAAAACATGAATTAGTAACTTTTAGATAAGCTCCTTCAACATAAATTGCACCTCCATGTGTAGTAGCATTAGCATCACTAAAATTTCCATTATCAGAAAATTTACACTTATCAATAGTTACTGTAGTTGCAATCCCAACACTACTGTTTGAACCTAAAATACAAATAGCTCCTCCAGGAGCAATACGTTTATTATTAGCTATAAAGCAAGATAAAAAAGTTATATTATTTCTATCTCCTTTAATAGTAAATCCACCTCCATAAGAAGCATTATAATTACATGTCGATAACATGTTTTTTATTACAGCAGAAATAGAACCTGTTGTTGAAGTAATGTTACAAACCCCATCGCCTCCAGATGGCAGAGATCGATCCATCCATACAGCATCTAAAACTATACCTGTAAGATTAGCGCCACCATCTACAATTGTCAAACAATTCCCCTCACCAGAACCTCTATTTTTCCAACCTAATAAACAAAAATTTTTAAATACAACATTACTAACTGAAATTCTCGCAAATAAATTTTCTGCAGCCGGAGCTGTTAATTTAGTTTTATCAGGACCTGCCCCAATAATAGTTATAGATTTTGTGACATTTAAATAAATACCGCCAGGAGTTGAAGGTAAAGTTATATCCATTACATCAATAAAAATAACATCACCAGCTAAAGCCATCCCATAAACTTCTTGAAGAGAAGATTTTGGAGAGGATGGTGTAAGCCCAGTATTACTTGAAGCACCTATCGCTGTACAGTATACATCTCCAACTGTTGAACCATCATTTAAGTACCAGTTTTTCGCACCAACACTTAAAGTGCTTAAAAAAAGCAGCAAAAACCCAACTATTTTAATTAAATTCTTCATATAAAGTAAACCAAAAACGGCTCTAATAATAGTTTAATAAACTGCCAAATATAAAAACAAAAAATTTCATCTCCCTTAATTTACTAGTTCGATGTAACCTGTTTTTAAAATTTGAATTCTATCTTTTTCAATAACATAATAATACGTTCCTGTTGCTAATGGGTTGCCTGAAATATCTACTCCATTCCAATTATCCTTATATGGAATTACACTTTCAAAAACCAAATTCCCCCATCTATTATAAACAAGTAGTTTTGAATCGGGATATGCCCTGTAAAGATCAAAACCCAAGTAGTCGTTCAATCCATCCGCATTCGGAGTTATTAATTGTTGAAGTTTCGAATCAATACAGTTATACTTCAAAACTGTATCTAATTGACATTTCAATTTTGAATTTTCTATGATTTTAAAATCATATTCACCTGTCGGTATATTGGTTATCGGTGAACTAATTAGTTTGTTATTTAAAAAATACTCATATTTTTCAAGGTATGTATTTTGTTGAAATTCTAATTCTCCATTCAAAAAACCGCAATAAGGCTCCTTTGTTTTTACAGAAATATCAAAGGATGGTATATTCACCCATACTTTTTTTCTCTCTGTCAAACATTTAGTGTCAATATCCTTGTATTCAATATAGTACAACCCTTGGTCTAATAGTTGATATTTTTCCAAGTAAACGGTACTCAAGGGCAATGTATATAATGCCGAATTATTAAATTGACTTGTGATTTGGTTCACGGTAGCTTTCTGTTCTTTGCAATAAAAAAAAGAATCCGGTACGGCATATGGGAATTGAACATTTTTTTGTTTTACCATCACATTTAATTTGTCTTTACTTTCACATCCTAAAAACTGACTTGCAAAGTAGAATCCAGGAGAAACTTGATCTTCCAATGTTATCTTTTTTCCAGATGAATTATACCAGATAATAGATTTACCTTGAGGATAAAATACTTTTTTAGCGATATCAGTAGATTTGTTACAAATGTATTGTATAGAATCTCCAATTGGCGGTGTGATAGTTGGGGCAAAAACCTTTACTTGCTTTTTCTCGCTTTCACACCCCTTAATTGTTTGTGTACAGAAATATTGGTTTCCATGTATCGCTGGTACCGTGGCAGGATCTAGCTTTTGTCCATTTTTGTCATACCATGTAATTAATTGAGCACTAATTGTTTTAATATCACCAACTTTCGGATTTGGTGAACAAATTGTATCTACAATATTCCCAATTGGCAAAGGAATCGAATCAAGAATTTCGACATTAAAATCAGTAAAAACCTGATTTGCACAGGATAAAGAAGATTTATTTCTAATTATATATTTACCTGGTTTTGATAAACGAATATCAATGGCTCCAGTTAATGAGTCAAAAACTAAGTTTTTTTCGGTTGAAGGAACTAATTCTAAAAGTCCAATGCCAGCACCTTCTTTCAATACAGGCTTAGGTAAATTGTCATAAATACAATACGTTTTTTGATAAACTATATCAGTTTTACAAGCAGGACAAGGAGAAAATTTGGTGATAAAGTTTGCTTTACAACCAACTTCATCTTTAACATCAATTGAATATTGCTGTTTAACTAAAATATTAGAAAAATGAATTTCACCCATTTTAATTTTATTACTATCAACACCTAATGTTTTTGGCTGAAAGTCTAAAACACTGTAGTTAGATGCTCCACCTGTAATTGTAACTTCGGATTTACCTAACATACAGTCTTCTTTTTTAATAATATGTATTGGGTCTAGGTACGTAATTTTAAATGGCGTTCCTGTTATTTGACAATCTGAATCTATCAAAGGCCCCCCAACGCTAATCTCATTATATAGAATTGGTACAAACCAATATTCATTTGAATTATTCGGATATTTTTTTTTAAAACTTCCATCATTTAAGTCATTGTTAACAAAAATAACAGGGCCTGGAAATGCTTCAGCATCTGTATAAATATTTGGAATAAGGGGTGGTTTTGCTTTATACAAAGCATAAGCAACGTAGGATTTACCCTGCGTTACTGTAGTGTTCGCTTTCCAACTATCTCCATAACATAATCTTAATTCATTTTGATTAATCGGCTTGCCATTTTTAATTAAACTAGTACTCCCTATTTTGGGTAGAATAATTTCTAGCGTATCTGCACAAGATTGATCGTTATTTACCCAATAAACCTTAACAATTGGTTCGGCAATAAATGATAATGTAGTCTTAAAATTCGAAGGATCAGAAAATGTACCAGAAGAAATCCCTTTGAAACTCCATTTTCCAGGTAATGTAGATTTTGTTTCAAGTATTAAATGATCACTACAAATGTACCTATCCTTACCTACTTCACAAGGTGATTGAATTTGAGCAGAAGTGAAAAAAGAAAAAATCAATAAAAAAAGAAATAAAGTAAAACGCATTTTAAAGATTAATTTGCCATTTCACTCATAAATTTTATTCTCATCAAACGCAGTTCTTCTTCAGAATAATCACCATCAAATTCTTTATATGCTAACGTAATATCATCTGATTCAGCTTCAGAAAAATAATCGTAAATCTCTTCTTGATTATCTTGATCCAAGATATCATTAATATAATAGTTAATATTTACTCTTGTTCCGGATGCAACAATTCCTTCAATTTCTTCAATAATTTCATCCATAGATTTACCTTGTGACTTGCCAATATCTTCCAAGGGTAATTTTCTATCAATATTTTGAATCAATTGCACTTTTAATCCAGATTTATTGATTAACGATTTAACTACTAAATCCTGAGGTCTTTCAATTTCATTTTCGGCAACATAAAATTGAATCAATTCTAAAAATGGAGCACCATATCTTGAAGCCTTACCTGTTCCAACCCCTTGAATATTTGTCAATTCATCCATAGTAATCGGATACTGGAAACACATATCTTTAAGGGAAGGTTCTTGGAAAATAACGAAAGGAGGTATATTTTTCTGCTTAGAAAGAGACTTTCTTAAATCCAGTAACATATCAAAAAGAACTTCATCAAAGGCGCCTCCCTTTGCATTTGTTTGAATTTCAAAATCAGCAGATTCTT
This sequence comes from Flavobacteriia bacterium, assembly GCA_947464135.1. GTDB lineage: Bacteria > Bacteroidota > Bacteroidia > Flavobacteriales_D > Crocinitomicaceae > CANHVK01. The sequence goes on from CANHVK010000050.1 coordinate 5,683, forward strand.
CATCAAATTTTCTTTCTTTGATCAACATAAAAGAAACCGGATTTTGAATAAATTCCTTTCCTTCTTCCGTTAATCTAATCGTACCAAAACTTTCTATTTCTTTTTGTAACAAGCCTGATACTAAACTTTGTCTAATAACTGCATTCCAAAAATGTTCATCTTTCTCACTTCCTTTTCCAAATAAAGAATGTTTATCGTGTTTGTAAGATTTAATATCGGTGGTTATATTTCCTGTGATAAAACTACAAATATGCTTCGGCTTCTGCATTTCTTCTAATGCCAAAACCGATTGTAATAATAATTGAACAAAATCTTTACCTTCAGACTTTTCACGTGGATGCTTACAATTATCGCACATGTTTTTACAATTAGCTTCATCAAACTGTTCTCCAAAGTAATGTAAGATGTACTTTCTTCTGCAAACGGATGCTTCCGTATATGAAACGATCTCATGTAACAGCTGTTTGCCAATTTCTTGTTCTGATAATGGTTTACCTTGTAAAAATTTCTCTAATTTTTCAATGTCTTTGTAACTATAAAACACGATGCACTCTCCTTCTCCTCCATCTCTTCCAGCTCTTCCTGTTTCTTGGTAATAACTTTCTAATGACTTTGGAATATCATGATGAATAACATACCTAACATCAGGCTTATCAATTCCCATACCAAAGGCGATAGTAGCAACAATTATATTTGCGTCTTCCATCAAGAACATATCCTGATGTTTTGCTCTCGTTGCAGCGTCTAATCCAGCATGGTATGGTAATGCATTTATGCCATTTAGATTTAAAAGCTCAGCTAATTCTTCTACCTTTTTTCTACTTAAACAATATACAATCCCTGATTTTCCATCCCTTGCTTTTATGTATCGAATTATTTCTTTCTCAACATCTACTTTTGGTCGAATCTCGTAATATAAATTCTCACGATTAAATGAAGATTTAAATAATATGGCATCTACCATATTTAAATTCTTCTGAATATCTAATTGAACCTTTGGAGTTGCAGTAGCTGTAAGTGCAATGATTGGAACATTTGAAATTCGTTCAAAAATATCCCTCAATCTTCTATATTCAGGTCTAAAATCATGTCCCCATTCAGAAATACAATGAGCTTCGTCGATTGCAAAAAATGAAATATTTACTGATGTTAGAAAATCTATATATTCTTGCTTTGTCAATGATTCAGGTGCAACATAAAGTAATTTCGTATGTCCGTTTTGAATATCAGACTTAACCTTACTAATTTCTGTCTTTGTTAATGAAGAGTTCAAGAAATGCGCAATGTTCTCACTGTCACTTACATTTCGGATGGCATCAACTTGATTTTTCATCAAAGCAATCAAAGGGGATACAATAATCGCTGTTCCTTCTAAGATTAAAGCAGGTAATTGGTAACATAATGACTTGCCTCCACCTGTTGGCATTATCACAAATGTATTGTTGCCGTTTAATAAATTTTGAATAATATTCTCTTGGTTTCCTTTAAAATTCTCAAATCCAAAAAACTTTTTTAACGCTACTTTTAAATCGTCGCTTGCCATATTTAATTAACAATGTTACATCATATAAAATTAACAAAATTTAAATTTTAAACAACAAAAAACTCAAGAAACAAGACAAAAAAAAGATTTTTAAAAATTTAAATTAAGCAATTCTTTATATTTGTCTTTCATATGGAAGAGAACGAAAAGCAGATGTCCTTTTTGGAACACTTAGAAGAACTTCGTTGGAGGTTAGTTAAATCTGCTATTGCTATCATAATTTTCGCTGTTATTATTTGGATTTATCAAACTCAAATAATTGACAATCTTTTTCTTTCCATGTCTAGTCCAAAGTTTATTACTTATGAACTTCTTTGTAAATATCTTGGGGTTTGTACCCCTGAAATAAACGTTAGTTTTCAGAGTAGTAACATGGGAGGCCAATTTTCTTATGCTATAATGATGTCCATTTTAGGTGGTGTTGTAGTTTCTTTTCCTTTTATTTTTTATCAAATATGGTCATTTATTAAACCGGGATTAAAACAAAAAGAAAAAACGGCAGTAAAGGGTATCGTATTCTACGTTAGTATTTTATTTTTCACTGGAATTTTATTTGGATATTTCGTAGTTGCCCCTTTGTGTGTTCAATTTTTTGGGACCTTTCAACTATCTTCTAAAATTGAAAACATATTTACGATTAGCTCTTATATGAGTACAATATTGTCTACTATTTTTTATACAGGTCTTATGTTTTTATTACCTGTTGTAGCATATCTACTAGCAAAAATAGGAATTATAACTTCTGATTTTTTAAAAAAATACCGTAAACATTCAATTGTAGTAGTATTAATACTAGCTGCCATAATTACACCACCGGACTTAATAAGCCAAGTCATCGTAGCCATTCCACTTCTACTTCTATACGAAATTAGTATCTTCGTAACCAGTAGAATAAAAAATTAATTAAATGAAACTTTACACAAACAACATAAAAAAGACATACAAAGGTAGAAATGTAGTAAATGGTGTTTCTGTAGAAGTAAATCAAGGAGAAATAGTTGGATTATTAGGTCCAAATGGAGCTGGTAAAACTACTTCATTCTATATGATCGTTGGATTGGTCAAACCAGATAGTGGTAATGTTTTTTTAGACGAAAAAAATATCACAGAATACCCAATGTATAAGAGAGCACAATTAGGTATCGGTTATCTACCACAAGAAGTTTCTGTTTTCAGGAAATTAAGTGTTGAAGATAATATAATGGCAATTTTGGAGATGACGGACCTAAACAAAATCGAGCGAAAAGAAAGATTAGAACAATTACTTGAAGAATTTAGTTTAACTCATGTACGCAAAAATTTAGGAAATAGACTTTCTGGGGGTGAAAAAAGAAGAACTGAAATCGCACGTTCTTTGGCAACAAATCCAAAATTTGTATTATTAGATGAACCTTTTGCAGGTGTAGACCCTATTGCTGTTGAAGATATTCAAAGCATTGTTTCTGACTTAAAAAAGAAAAATATAGGAATATTAATCACAGACCATAATGTACAAGAAACCCTATCTATAACAGATAGGGCTTACTTATTATTTGAAGGAAATATTCTAAAGACCGGGACTGCAGAAGAACTTGCTGACGACGAACAGGTTCGTAAAGTATATCTTGGTCAAAATTTTGTTCTTAGAAAATAATTACTTACTTGCTAAATCATTTTTTATTATCGAAGACTTATTCAAAGAATAAGCATCACATTTTCCTGCATGTTTAGATGAGCCACAAGAAACTAAAGAAGCAATTAAAACAGCAACAAAAACAACAACTGCAAAAACTTTTTTCATATACGGATTAAATTTATATTGCAAAAATAGAAGAAATCTAATTAATTCAAAGAATATACTTTCAATTTATCTACTTTAAATGAAAAATGTCTTTTTTATCCTAACATTTTTTACTTTAAAAACACTTTTTGTTTTAGGACAAAAGAATTTAGATTGTTATGAAATTCCCCTGAAAGATTCTTCGAATACAACTTTAAGTAAACTATATTTTAAATTAATAAAAAAAGGGCATTTAATACCGACATTTAATTTTAATAGAAATGAATCTAGGCTCCTTTTAGAGATTTGTCCTGGAGAAAAAATCAATAAAATTTATATCCATTCAAAAAATCAAAAACCAATAAATTATTCACCTGCTGAACTAGGAAATCAACTTGAAAATCAATTTTATGAATTGATAAATAATGGATATCCATTCGCTTCAATAAAAGTAGATTCAATTAATTTCAATGGATCTAAAATAGATGGTAAACTTAACATTCAAAAAGGTCCATTTTTTAAATGGGGGACACTAAACATTAAAGGCAATACATCTATCAATGAAAAAATAGTAAGAGGGATTTTAGATATTAAACAATCTGATCCTTATAATGAAGATGCTTTTCTAAATATTGAAAACAAACTTAATCAACTGTCATACATTACCAACTTTCAAAAACCAGAATTATTATTTGAAAATGGAAATGTAGATCTATACATCTACATTAATTCAAAACCAATCAATAATATTTCAGGAACAATTGGTTTACAACAAAATACAACTACTCAGAACTATTTTTTAATTGGTGATTTAAAAATGAAACTTGCAAATCAACTAAAAAGAAGTGAAACGTTTGATTTACAATGGAGAAGAATTCAACAGAATACTCAATCAATAAAAATAGGTTTTAATTACCCTTCCTTATTTAAAAGTAATTTTGGAGTAGACAATCAGTTCAGTTTATATAAAAAAGACACATCTTTCTTAGAATTAAAAAATCAATTTGGATTACAATATTTTTCAACGAGAGGATTTTTATTAAAAGCAAACTACAAATATTTAGAATCAAATATATTAAATCAAAAAACCACAAATATTATTTCAGGAAAATCAATCAATTATTTCTATGGTTTATCTGTTTCAAAACAACAATTGGATTACCTACCAGCACCTAGAAAAGGATATCAATTTTTGATTGATATCTCTTTAGGTAAACGAATTACATCACGTTCTGACAGTTTAAAAAATAAATTTGATAATACTTTTAAAGGAGAATATCAATTCATATTTTATAAATCATTTTTAAAAAGAAACATAATTAGAACCTATTTTTCTGGCGAAATTTATTGGGCACCATTTTATTATCAGAATGAACTTTTGCGTTTTGGAGGGTTAACAAATCAAAGAGGTTTCAGAGAAGATGAATTACTGGGAAATATTCGTTTTACACAATCTTTGGAGTATCGTTTTATGATAGAACAAAATTCATTTCTTTTTGCTTACTACGATCTCAGTTACTACGAAAACAATTTAAAATCAAAATTAAAAGACGTTCCATTTGGTTTTGGCTCAGGATTTAGCTTTGGAACACCTCAAGGAATTTTTTCAATCTCCTATGCAATTGGTAAGCAATTTAATAATCCAATTTTATTAAAAAATGGAATTATCCATTTTGGCTATATTAGTTATTTTTAATGTGAAAGCTTATCCTTAATTTGTTTCATAAAATTAGATGCATAAACAAATTCAATAACTTCTTTATTATTTGTAGTAACTATTTCCTCCTTTGATCCATTCCACCAATTTTTACCCTGATGTATAAAATTTATAGTATCTCCTATTTCAATGACACTATTCATATCGTGGGTAATAACAATCGTTGTTGTATTAAATTCGTATGTAATTTCTTTTATAAGATTATCTATTAAAATAGAAGTTTTAGGGTCTAATCCTGAATTTGGTTCATCACAAAAAAGATATTTTGGATTCATTACAATAGCTCTTGCAATAGCAATTCTTTTTTGCATACCTCCACTACATTCAGCAGGAAACAATTTATTTTTTCCAGAAAGATTGACTCTATCCAAACAAAAATCAACTCTTTTTAAACGTTCTTTTTTTGTGTTATTTGTATACATTCTCAATGGAAACATTATATTTTCTTCCACTGTCATTGAATCAAATAAAGCAGCACCTTGAAACATCATCCCTATTTGAGTTCGAATATTTCTACGTTGGTTTTCAGTCATAACACAAAAATCCTCGCCGTCATAAAGAATTCTACCTTTTGAAACCTCATGTAGGCCAACCAAACATTTTGCTAATACTGATTTACCTTGACCTGATGAACCTATAATAAGACTGACTTTTCCCTTTTCGAACGTTGCAGATACATCATCCAAAACGACATGCTTACCAAAAACTTTAGATACATGTTGAACCTCAATCATTATAATAAAAACATTTGAGTGATGAAAAAATTAGCTAATAGAATAGCTATACTACTATTTACTACAGCTTTCGTTGACGATTTTCCAACATCTATAGCCCCTCCTTTAGTATAATATCCATAAAAAGAAGCTATTGATACAATCAAAAATCCAAAAACTACGGTTTTTGACAAAGCATAATATATATCTCCCACTTTAAAAAAAGACCTTAAACCAAAAACATAAGCATCTGTTGACGACAGTCCAGACATAATTAAAGCTAACCATCCACCAAGTAAACTCAATGACATTGAAAAAATAATCAAGATAGGAAAGAAAATTACTGCCGCTATTATTTTAGGCATTACCAAATAATTTAAAGAATTAACTCCCATAATCTCAAGTGCATCAATCTGTTCAGTAACCCTCATCATTCCAACTTCAGAAGAAATATTTGAACCGACTTTACCAGCTAATATCAAAGAAATTATGGTAGGCGAAAATTCTAAAATTGTACTGGAACGAGTTATGTAACCAATAGTATATTGAGGTAAAAAAGGAACATCCATATTTGATGCTGTTTGAAGCGAAATAACCCCACCCATAAAAATAGACATCAAAAAAACAATTGGTAAAGAAGCTATACCAATCAATTGAATTTCATCTACACAACGCTTCCAAAAAACATTGAATTTTTGAGGTTTAGAAAAAACATCCCAAAGCATTGCGAAATACTTCCCTATATTTGCTATTATAGAAAACATATTTGCTAATTTAATGTATAATTTCGACTTCAGACAAAAAGACTTTAAAGTTTATTAAGAAATGTCATCTTCAGACCAACTAAAAAATAAGATTTCATGCCAATTAGAAAAATACTTACCACAAGGATTCTCATTACTTATTGCTGAACTTTTTATACCAGTACCTGTAAAATTTAAAATAGTTAACCCAAGAAATACTAAACTTGGCGATTATAGACCTGCACATAATGGATTACCTCATCGAATTACAATTAATGGTAATTTAAACCCTTATTCATTCTTAATCACAACTATACACGAATTTGCTCATTTACAAGCTCACGTGAAATATGGTAGAAACATTCAACCACATGGTAATGAATGGAAAAAAACTTACAGAGAATTATTAACACCTATCATTCATTCTAACTTATTACCAAAAGATATTGAATTTGCATTGATGAATTCACTGATAAATACCAAAGCTTCCTCTTGTTCTGATATTGGTCTTTCGCGTATTCTTAAAAATTACGACAAACAGAATGATGACTATGTATTATTGGAACAACTACCAATTAATTCAAAATTTAACCTACAAGGAAAATTCTTTATTAAAGGTCCTTTAAGAAGAAAACGATTTATTTGTGAGGAGATTCAAACTAAAAAAAAATACCTAATCTACGCCATCGCGGAAGTAATTCCTATCTTTGATAATTGATTAATCATTCAAAATGGATAATAACTATTGTATAATTATGGCAGGAGGGGTCGGAAGCCGTTTTTGGCCTATGTCAACTCCTCAAAAACCAAAACAATTTTTAGATGTTTTAGGGATTGGAAAATCATTACTTCAAATGACTTTTGAACGGTTAACAAATGTCGCTCCAGCTGAAAATATATTTATTGTTACCAATCAAGGATATGTTGATTTAGTAAAAGAACAATTACCTTTTATTGAATCAAGCAGAATTCTAACCGAACCAAGACGTAAAAATACTGCCCCTTGTATAGCATACGCTGCCGCGAAAATTTATGATTTAAACCCAGAAGCAACTTTAGTTGTAGCTCCATCCGATCACCTGATTCTAAAGGAAGAAAAGTTTACATCTATTGTTAATATAGCCATAGAGCAAGCAAAATCAGATGAACGTTTAGTTACTCTCGGAATCCAACCAACAAGACCTGATACAGGATACGGTTACATTGAATTCGAAGAAACCGGCGATACATTAGGAGGGGAAATAAAAGAAGTAAAACATTTCCGTGAGAAACCAAACAAAGAATTGGCGGAAATTTTCGTTAAAGCTGGAAATTTTTATTGGAATTCGGGGATATTCATTTGGAAAGCTTCGTCGATTCTTAATGCTTTAAAAAAATTCAATGCTCCACTTTATTCATTATTTTCTCCGGAAAATGGATTTTATAATAAAGATGGTGAACAAGAAAAAGTAAACCATTGCTTTGAAGTCTGTGAAGACATCTCTATTGATTTTGCAGTAATGGAACATGCCAAAAATGTGGATGTTGTTTTGGCAAATTTTGACTGGTCCGATTTAGGCACTTGGGGTAGTTTATATACTCATTTAGATAAAGACTATAATGGAAATGCAGTAATTGGTGACCATGTTCATATGATTAACTCTACCAATTGTATTGTCAACCTTCCTTCTAATAAACTAGCATTGATTGAAGGGCTTGATAATCATATAATTGTTGAAGCAGATAACATGCTTATGATTTTAAACAAGGCAGATGAACAAAACATTAAAAATTATATGTTTACCCTTAAAGAAAAAAGTCCAGGACTATTTAAATAACATAAGTAAAAATAAAGTGAAAGAGCGACCGGAATCCGAGTCGCTCTTTTTTATTGGACTATTATTTTATTAACCGTATTTTGGATTTTGACAAAGTAAAGTCCTTTTTCAAAATGAGTTATATCTAATTCTGTTTTTCCCTTGATTTGATTTGAGTAGATATGCTCCCCTACTGAATTGAAAATAGATACGTTTTCAGTTGAAGGTAAATCAATAATTAATATCTCTGATACTGGATTTGGCCAGATTTTGAATTTTTGAATTTTATCATCCAAATTTGCAAATTCTGAATTGATCACGCCTACTGCATCTAAATCAAATCCAGAGGAAGGATAAGGAGTAGGAAAAGGATCATTAATCAAATTACCTTTACTATCCTTTGTTCCAAAAATTGGATTTACCGAACCAACAACATCAATAAGTTTTACATATCTAACATTGTTAACATCTAAATTGGCTGAATCTTTTATTATTTCAAGGTCAAATGGAGTGCCAAACCCACCTTTATATTTTCCTGCAAGGTTATCAATTTTAGTTGCATCCATAACGGCATCATTTCCCAACTGAATGATAGTAGATAGAAGAGTAACCGAAGGAAACCGAATAAAATGTTTTCCATCAGAGCTAACTTCTACAAAGGCTAATTCCAAATATGTATTGTTAAAACTATTTTCAAAAACAGCAAAATCTGGACCTACTCCATTTATAATTCGATGTGGAAAAGACAATATTATCTCTCCACTATCTCCAAAGCTAACTATTTTAGAATCGGGATTTCCCAAACCATCTTCTACTTTACCAAATGATGCAAACCCTAGTTTTTTATCAGCACTATTTTGCCATCCACGTTTTAAGATTGCACTATCTGCCCAAAACTGAAAAATGGAAGAATCTTTTGAAATTGCAGAAGTTCCAAATTCACCAACCGCAGGTGCATATTGAGCGTGTAAACTGAAAATATTAAATAAAACAAAAAATAAAATCCATTTACTCATAACTCACAATTTTTGAAGGATTTAAACCAGCTTTAAATTTATTCTTTAATTTACCATAAGAATCAAAAACTGAAACATATCCTTGATTTACATACCCATTAGCATCTGAAATGTAAATTTCATTTCTAACAGGAGAAAATTGGATACTATATGGATTTACAAACCCAGACAATGAAATAAAATCATTTTGTTTAATTGCATTTCTCTTCATAGAAAAAAGATTTAGCGCTTGATTATCCATATTCATTAGCAATAAAGAATCTTGAAATGACTCAATAGATAGAACATTTTCTGTAAATGTTTTTTCAATTTCACCAGTAGTAATATTGACCAATTTCCAACTAGGTTTTACATTAGTATAATTTCCACGACTGATAACATAAATATTATCATTTAACCCTTTAACGATATTTCCTGGATTCATTCCAATTGTAACCTTCCTAATTTCTGAATTTGTATTTAAATCAATTATCGAAAGGGTACTATCCATAGTTGGAGGATTTAAACCACCCGAATTAGCTACAATTAATTTTTGATTCATCAAGCAAAGATTTTCAGGATTATCCCCTACTTTAATTCTTTTTGTAATTTGAAAATTTGAAGTATCAATTACATCAACATATCCATCAAAACAAGAAACATAAATATTGGAGCCATAACCAATAATATTGCGTGGTTGTTTCGACTTATTATTTGCAATCATTGGTATTTGTTTCAATGAAGCAAGTGTTTTTGAATCCAATACTTCGATTATACTTGATACATTCACTACGATATAAATTTTATCACCATACCTTATCATATCATTTCCCGTATCACCTAATCCACGATGATTATTGGCTTGAAAAACATCCGAAGTTATATTCCCTGTTTTAACATCATACCAAGTCAAACTTGCATTATTTTGATTAAACAACCCTTCATTCAAGACTAAATAACCATTTGAAATCGATGAAACTTGTTCATTGGTTTCTATGTTTTTTTTCTTACATCCGAAAACGATTAAACTAAGGATTAAAAATTTAAAAAGTATTTTATTGGAAAGCATAAGAAATGGATATTAAATAATTTCTTCCAGGCATAACATAATAACGGATGTATTGATAGGAAGCATCAAAAACATTTTTTACTGAAAAATTACATTTAAACTCTCTTTGTTTTTTTGTTTTGTAGACATAAGAAAGAGATGCATCTGACACCGAAAATCCTTGAACCAAATTTGAATTTATATTTTCATTCAAAGTATATCTATCCGACAAAATGGTTATTGCCCAATTAAATGAAATTCGCTTAAAAAAATCAAAGGAAAGATCAAAAGTTCCTGTATGTCTTGGAATATAGGCAATTTGCTGTTTATATGATGGATTTGTTTTTGTTGAATAATCCAACGCAGATTGAAAAGAATAAATACCTTTTGTTCTCATAGCAATGTTACTTTCGTTAAAAAACATGCGCTCGATAGAAAAATCTAATCCATTTGTAAATACTTTACCAATATTTTGAACAGACCATAAAAAAAGATTCTTTGAAGGTATTGCTACAATTTTATTTTCTACCAAATTAGAGTACACATCGATGCCTAACTTACATTTAAAAAGATATATAGATGTTCCCAAATCAATTTGATTTACAATTTCAGGTTTTAATTCTTTTTCATAAATCGTATTTATAAATAATTCACTAAAAGTTGGAAGGCGCATTGTTCTTTTAAAATGCAAACGCGGAATTCCAATAATTTTAAAAGGAGACTTTTTCTCGAAAAATAAACTTCCAGAGAAAATAGATTTGTATTCAGATAGAGTTCCCTTTTGTGTAAATACCTGATGATTATTTAATTGGATTTGATATAAAAAGTTTTCTTTATTAAATGTTGTTCCAAAAACAAACATACCAATATGTCGATTTGGATTATATACAACTGTCGTATTCTCTGTTTTTAAAGTATGTAATTGATATTCTGCACCACCAAACATATCAATGGTTGAATCTTTCAAATTGAAATTAAAAACTTCACCAAGTAAAAAGGAATTATTTTGGTATGTTTGAATCAATTCACCTTGAATATTTAAATAACTCGGATCAGTATATTTCATCAAATTCGTTTGGAAGGAACTGTAAGTTTTAGCATTAAAACGATTGTTACAAACAATTCTTTCAGCATTGACAAGATGATTTTGTGTGAACAAACGTTGATTAGCCAACTCATTATAAAAAATTACAGACCCAGGTAATCCTTTCTCTGATTGATAGAAATGATACGCTATATTCGAACGCTTATTTTCCTTTATTGTTGAAAAATGAATCCCCGAATTCCATTCTGTTAAATCATTATTTTTTCGAATCGCATCAACTTGCTTTTTGCCATTCACATATTGAAAAGGATAATTGCCATCAAAACTACGGTGTTTACCATAAACAGAAATTAATTTATTTTTAAAAAGCTTTTTAACAGATAAATAATTATCTATTTGATTATATGAACCATACTTCGAATTAACTCTGATTTGATTTTTTTCTCCTGAAAATGTGTTTTCAAAAGTTTGAATATTAAGTGTATTAGCTGTAACCAATGAAGATATTGGATATAAAAATCCTGGCTTCGTTACCGATGTAAAACGAATATTCTCAATATTTTCAGCTTGAATCGCACCTAAATCAATTTCACCAACTTGTTGATTATTTAAGGCAAAACCATTAAGCATAACTACACTATGATTACCGGATATTCCTCGAAAAGATATCGTTTTTAGTCCACCTAAACCACCATAGTTTTTCAAGGAAATCCCTGCAATCCTTTGCGTAATTACACCAACATCTTCAGCAGGAATGGCTTGTATTTCTTTTCTTGTTAATTGTTGTTCTATTGCATTCAACGAAAAAGTATCCTGCTTTTGAAGTATAACAATTTCTTTCAATTCTTTTTGTGCCTGAGCAAAAAATGGAAAAGAAAAACAAAACATCCCAACAATAAGAGTGAGATGTTTCATAAAAAAGTTTAGTATTTAGCTTTTA
>CANHVK010000051.1 GCA_947464135.1 Flavobacteriia bacterium
CTAGAAGAAGCACAAGAATGACATAAAAATGCATAATCATTAGTCATATCTTTGAATACTACTAATCTATAATCTTCTGGATGAATACCGTTTTTCATAATCGTATTTTGTTAATTATATCTTTTCTATTAAATCGGAGTGCAAATTTAAGAAAATAAATGAACACTCCGAGATTTATTTAAAATTTTATTTACTTTTTTTACCGAAATCAATTAAGATTGGAGTTGCAATACAAATCGAAGAGTACGTTCCTATAACGACACCAATCAACATTGCAAATAAAAATCCTTTGATTGCTGGTCCTCCAAACAAGAACATGATTAATACAACCAAGAATAAAATCATTGAAGTATTAAATGTTCTACTTAAAGTAGTATTTAATGATCGGTTAATTATGGTTTCTGTTGTCTCACCATCTTTACGTACTTTTAAGTTTTCGCGAATACGGTCAAATACAATCACTGTATCGTTCATCGAATAACTTATTACAGTTAAAATCGCTGCAATAAAAGCTTGATTAACATCTAAACTAAATGGCAAGATTCCATGTAGTAAAGAGAAAATAGAAATAACAAAGAAAGCATCGTGAGCTAACCCAACAATCGCACCTAATGAATACTGCCAATTTCCGAAACGAATAAAAATGAAGGCAAAAATTACAACTAGTGAAATAAAAATTGCTATCGCAGAAGAAGTCCATAATTCACTTGAAACAGAAGCAGAAATACTTCTCTGTTCTAAAATCTGGTACCCACCTAATTTAGTTTTACAAGCTGTCAAGCCTTCTTTAAGTTTGTCAGTCACTTCTTGAGTAGCGTTATCTTTACTTAATTTGTAGTTTGTAATGATTTCAACATTGTATTCATTTGATTTTGTTTTCAAATCAATGGAAGCAACTTCTCCATTCTCTACGAAAACTTTAGATAGATTTTTACGAATGTGTTCGATATCCGCTTTTTGTTCAAACTTAACAGCAAATGTTCTACCTCCTGTAAATTCAACACTTTGTTTTAACCCTCTACTAAACAAAGAAACCATTCCTAAAATTGTTACTGTAATGGAAAACATATAATAATATTTTCTTTTACCTACCCAATCAATATTGAAATTTTGAAAAGCATTCTTTAAGAAATTAGTACTGAAATTAACATCTTTCCCTTTTTCTAACATATATCCAATAACCAATCTTGAGATAACAATCGCAGTGAATAAGGAAGTAAAAATACCAATGATCAATGTTGTAGCAAATGATTCCATTTCCCCTTTACCAAATGATTTTAAGATGATACCAACCAATAAGTGAGTTGCGTTAGCATCTATAATAGAAGGTAATGCTTTTTTGAAACCAATTTCAATCGCTTCTGTTTGACTAACACCACGTCTTACTTCTTCACGTATACGTTCAAAAATTAAGATGTTAGCATCGACAGCAGTACCTATTGTTAATACTATACCAGCAATACCCGCTAAAGTTAATACCGCCCCAAAAGAAGCTAAACATCCTAAGATAAATATAACGTTTACTGCTAAAGCGATATTTGCTACCATACCTCCTTTTCCGTAGTACATCCACATATATATTAATACAGCTAAAAATGCAAAAGCAAAAGAAATTAAACCAGCTTGTGAATTTTCAGAACCAATTGAAGGTCCAACTTTCGTTTGTTCTTTAATAACACATGGAGCAGGTAAAGCACCTCCGTTCAATAAACCTGCTAAATCTTCAGCGTCTTCAATTGTAAAACTACCAGAAATCTGAGTATTACCTCTAGTAATAGCTTCATTTACTCTTGGAGCAGAGTAAACAACATCATCCATCGTAATTGCAACACATTTACCTACATTATCGCTTGTCATTTTAGCCCATTTATCAGAACCTTCAATAGTCATTGATAAATCAACAGTAACCTGACCACTCGCTTGATCTAATCCTTTACTAGCATTTTTGATGTCTTTACCTCCTACCTGTGCTTTTCCGTTCATCGGAACTTTAACTGCATAAAGTACATAAACTCCTTCTTTATCACTTTGATTCATTTTCTCTGGCGATGCAGACCACATAAATTTCAAGTCATCAGGAAATAATGCCTGGATGTCCTTTCTTCTAATAATTTTGTCTACCTTTTCTTTATCTTGTAAAGCGGCAAAACCAATACTTACTGATTGACCTGGTTTAAGATAGGTATCCAAGCTTGCTGTAGTTTTATTTAGAGCTGTTAATGGCTTAGTCTCAACTTTTTTAGCAGAATCTTTTTTAGCAATTGATAATGAATCTGTCAATGTAGAATCTGAAACTTCTTCTTCTACGATTTCTGCCTGAGTTGAAAGTTGACTTGCCTGAGACAATGCCATCTGAATTTGTTCACGCTCGTATGTTTCAAAAAACTGAAGGTTAGCTGTAGATTGTAGTTTTTGAGCAACTGTTGCTTCATCCTGAACACCAGGTAATTCTATGTAAATACGATTCGTACCGTTTTCTTTTTGTATGTTTGGTTGAGCAACTCCAAATTGATTAATACGCTTACTCATGATTTGCTCAACACCTTCCATTGAACTGGCAACCTTTGCTTTCAAGTAACTAACAACCTGAGAGTTTGAAGAATTCTTGTTTAATTCATCTATTTCAGTGATTGATAATTCACGAACAATTAACGCATCCCCGTTGTAGTTTTTAAATTCAGACGCGAATAAATCGATAAAATCTCCTCCTTTGGCATTGTGAATTGCTAACGCTTTTTCATATGGTTTTTTAAAACGAATATCACGTGGATTTCTTGCCATACTTTTAACTAATTCAGGAACTGAAATCTCTAGTGTAACACTCATACCCCCAACTAAGTCAAGACCAAACGCCATAGACCTATTTTTCACTTGCTGAAAATTAGAACCTAATAAAGGATATACTGCTTGTGAACCTTTTTCTTGTAAAATCAAATTCACGTAAGCTGATTTTGCTAATTCATAAGCTTCTGGATCATTAAAATCTACTTCTGTACCATTAGGAAGCACTGCCAATCCATTATTTTTAGAAGCTTCTTTCTTTAACTCTTCCACTCTAAAAACGGCTTCTTTTTCTGCTTTTTTCTCAACAGAATTAGAAACAAATGTGAACGAAAGTTGATAAACACAAACTGCCGAAAGTAAAATCGTCAGAAACCAAAAAAATCCTTTGTTACGCATATTCGTACGAGGTTATAATTATAAAAATGAACGCAAATATAAAATTTTGATTTATGAATATCAATCAATAATGAATTAATTTTGATTCTTAATCTTTTTTGATTTTTTTTCGATTTAAAGAAAATAGATTTTAATATCTTGATTTTATATCTCAATGATAGAACGTAACAAGTATAAATTTGTATTTTTGATTTAAAATATTGAAAAATGATTGATTTCTCTGATATCAAGTTTGATTGTAAGCATTTTAAAACTGGATTACCTTGTAATAAAAACAAGGTTTTAGATGTAATCTGTAATAACTGCAACCATTACGAACCTATTAAAACAAGAATATTAATAATTAAGTTAGGAGCTTTAGGTGATGTAATAAGAACTACTCCGTTAATCGAAAAATTCAGAGCAAAATTTCCAAATGCTCATATTACTTGGATTACTTTATCTCCTCAAATTTTACCACAAAAATCAATCGATAAAATTTATGAGTGGAACTTCAACTCATTATATATCATAGAAAATTTAGCATACGATATCGCTATTAATTTGGATAAAGATCTTGAAGCTTGTATTTTGCTGAGTAAAATTAAAGCAGAATCAAAATTCGGATACACTTTTAAAGATAATCATATTTCTCCTGCAACACCAGAAGCAGAACACAAATTAATTACAGGTCAATTTGATATTATTTCAAAAAACAATACCAAGAGTTACCTAAAAGAAATTTTTGAGATCTGTCAATTTGAATTTAATAATGAAGAATATTTGATTAATTTAAATGAAGATTTATCAACCAAATGGAATCAAAAATTTAACACCTTATCAAAAGGAAAAAAAATTATAGGTTTAAATACCGGGTGTGGCCCAAGATGGAATACCAGGTTATGGCCTGAAGAATCATGGAAAGAATTAGCAAGTGAATTAAATAAATTAGGATATTATCCTGTTTTTTTAGGTGGAGAGCTTGAACATGAAAAAAATAAACGAATGTCCGAAGAATCTGAAACGTATTATCCAGGTCATTTCTCATTGGAAGAATTTATTGCAATCACTAATAATTGTGAATATATCGTTACTCAAGTTTCAATGATGATGCATATTGCTACTGCGCTTAAGAAAAAATTAATTTTATGTAATACAATATTTAATAAGCATGAGTTTGAAATGTATAATAGAGGGGTGATTGTAGATCCACCATATCCTTGTGAATGTTATTTTGGAAACTCTTGTTCTAAAGGTATACCTTGTATGACTTACATTACACCTCAAACGATTGTAAAAGCAGTAACATCCTTATCTTAAAGACCTAAAATGAAAATCTATTTTTTATCTACTTTTTATCCTTTTAGAGGAGGAATTGCACAATTTAATGCATTATTATATAGAGCTTTTGAAAAGAAACATACGGTTAAGGCAATCACTTTTAAAAGACAATATCCAACCTTACTTTTTCCTGGTAAAACTCAATATGTGACTGCTGAAGATATTGCTGATAAAATTCAATCAGAGAGGTGGCTTGATACAATAAATCCGTTTACATATATTTCTACAGCTCTAAAAATCAAAAAGAATGAACCTTCAATTTTAATCACAAAATATTGGATGCCATTTTTCGCGATACCTTTAGGTGTTGTAGCAAAAATAATCGGAAAAAAAACTGTCAAAATAAGTATACTAGACAATGTTAAACCACATGAAGGTAGATTCTTTGATCGCTTTTTTAATCGTTTTTTTATAAACCAAAATGATGGTTTTATCGTAATGTCAGACGCCGTATTAAAAGATTTACTTTCTTACAATCAAAAAGTTAAATATCTTCGAATAAATCATCCTGTTTACAATCATTTCCCCCCTAAAATAAATCAAAATGAAGCTCAAAAAAAATTGGGTATAGACGTAACTAAAAAAACATTATTATTCTTTGGAATCATTCGAGACTATAAAGGGTTAGATTTATTAATTGAAGCAATGAATTATTTAGACGATAGCTACCAATTGATTATTGCAGGAGAAACATACGGTAGTTTTGATAAATATCACGAACAAATTCATTCTTCAAAAGCAAAAAATCGTATTCATACATTTAATAAATATATAGATGATAATGAAGTAACCAATTATTTTTCTGCAGCAGAAGTATGTATACTACCCTACAAATCAGCGACTCAATCCGGTATTACTGCCATCGCCAATAACTATAACCTACCTATTATAGCAACAAATGTTGGTGGATTAACGGAAACAATAAAAGATGAAATAAATGGTTTAATTGTCGACAAGCCTGACGCAAAGTTGATAGCATCTACCATTGAAAAATATTATAGATTGGAATTATACTCCAGTTTTTCAAACCAACTTGCTAAAGAAAAAGAAGAAAACTCGTGGGAAAACTTTGCTGATAAAATCGTTGAATTTTCTTTAACTTTATAATGCAAACTTAAATTATTTGCCTTTTAAAAATTGATAGATAGAATAATACCATTCTACCCCTTTTTCAATTTTTAAGGTATCTCCTTTTTTAATTTGCAAATCTTTATAGACACGATATATCAATCCTTTATTTTTAGCATAAAATTCTGATTTTCTTTTTAAATCAACATATGTTTTATATAATTGCTGTTTAACATGAATTACAGAATCTACCTGAATATTATTTATCTTAATAATTGGATAATTCAATAAATATCGATAATGTAAAGAATCGTTATTATTATGAGTATCGGCATTCCATTCCATATTTAAAATATATGGAATATATAACTTTTTGATAAGTAAATTATCTTCTGATTCAAAATAAAAATTTGTTTTTTTATAAGCTGAAATCACTTTATAGGAAACCCAATTATTTATTGTGTCATTCCAACGAAATCGATGAATTAGATACCTTAAATTATTTTCATTATCTCTAAAAGTATCCTGAATTTCTGATTTCATTTTAAATTCTGTGGTATCATGTCGATCCACTTGATCATCGTGAAAAATGTATTTTACATGATAAAAAATTGTATTTCCAATTTTCAATCCTGTAAAATCAGTTAAATCATCTTTACCTTCAATATTGGTAGGGCTTTCTTTTACACACCCATATAAAAGACCTGCAAATATCGATATTAGAAAAATTCTGATTGACATATTTTATTTTCTGTTTTTCAACTTTTCAAGTAAGATCTTTGTTTGTTTTTCATCTAATCTTACACCTGATTTAAAGTAAACTTTACTTATTTCCAAACCATTCTCATCATACGCATAACACCAACCTTCTTTAACACCATTAACATAATTATCTTTCATTGCCATAATTCCATTTGGATTGTTGGTAATCTCTATACCTACTTTTTTATCATCAATATAATTTGATTTACATTTTAAAACTCCGTTATCAAAAAACTCCTTCTGTTCTCCATTTTTTTTACCGTCTTTATAAAATAACTCCTGTGAAACTAAAATTGATTTATCTTCTATTAATTCTGGAACATAATAAACTATTTTTTTCCCATCCAGTATACCCAACTTGTATGATTCCATCATACTTAATTTACCAGAAGGCCCCCAATATTTCCAAACACTATCTTTTATTTGGTTTACATATTTCCCTGAAGCCATTGGCAAGTTATACTCATCTTCATGAAATATTGTCGAATAACATACCTTACCTGCATCTTTAAAATTCATTTTAGCTTTCACTTTTCCATTTTTAAAATAATAAATAAAAGAACCTTCAGGTAAATCATCTTTAAAATTTCCTTCGTAATCCAAAACTAATGTATTGGTAAAATATTTTTTCCAATACCCTTGTTTTTTACCTTTAGCATCCACCATGTTTTCTTGAGCGAAAAAAGAAGAAAAAACAAAAATTGCAATTAAAAGATTAATTAATTTATTCATTTGTTAAAATATTAATTCTGTTAAGTTTGAAATTTGAAAGTCAGAAGACTCTGAAATAAATTCATCCGATTTTACAAGCACTGTCTTCATACCTAGATTCTTCCCAAAAAGTAAATCGCTATTGGTATCACCTATCATTACAGATTTAGAAAAATCAATTGTTGGAAAATCATCCTGAGCTTTATACCCCATATTGGGAAGTGGTTTACGAGAATTTTTTTGATCATTCTTTAAATTCGTAGCAGTATACACTTTATCAATTCTCCCATGATTTTCAATAACTTTCGAAATCATATATCTATGTATGTCTGATAAGTCATTTTCACTCATAATTCCTTTACCTACCCCTTGCTGGTTCGTAACAATGACAATTCTATGAAAATTTAAATGAGCAAACTGTAAAAAATCAAGAACACCTAAGTTAAATTCAAAATCTTTTACGTGCGTAATATACCCTCCAAATACACGTTTATTAATTACACCATCACGATCTAAAAAAAGAGTCCAGGAGAAATCAATTAAACCTTTTAACATCCGACTTCCTTTTCTATTAAATAATTATTTCTTGTGGATGAATTTCTTCCAACTAATTCGGCTAAGAAACCCGCCAAAAAGAATTGAACACCGAGAATCATACAAACTAGGGTTAATAAAAATTCAGTTCTATCAACTAACAATCGGGCATGTTCGTGTATAAATAATTTATCAAAAATTAGAATTGAAGCTAAGAAAAAACCAATGACAAACATTAACATCCCTATTGCTCCAAAAAAGTGCATCGGTTTTTTTCCGAATTTCCCCATGAAAACAACGGACAATAAATCTAAAGGACCATTCACAAATCTATTCAATCCAAATTTTGTAGTTCCATATTTTCTTGCCTGGTGTTCAACTACGCGTTCTCCAATTCTAGAAAATCCTGCAAACTTTGCCAAAGGTGGAATATATCTATGCATATCTCCATAAACTTCAATACTTTTTACAACTTCGTTTTTGTAAGCTTTTAAACCACAATTGAAATCGTGTAAATAGATACCTGTAAGTTTTCTTGCAGCCCAATTGTATAATTTAGTTGGGAGTGTTTTAGAAATAGGGTCATGACGTTTTTTCTTCCAACCAGATACAACATCAAAATCCTCATCAACAATCATATCATAAAGAAATGGTATTTCATCAGGACTGTCTTGCAGATCTGCATCCATCGTTATTACGACTTTACCTATCGCCGTTTCGAATCCTTTTTGCAATGCAGCTGATTTACCATAATTGCGCTGAAATTTTATACCTTTTACACAATTACTTATAGTTGTTAGTTCTTCTATTTCATTCCAAGATTTATCCTTACTACCATCATCAATAAAAATGACTTCATAAGTATATTGATTTTTATTCATTACATCATTAATCCACAGAAAAAGCTCTCTTAATGATTCTTCTTCATTATATAAAGGAACAACGATTGATATGTCTTTTAAATATTCCAATGGAAAATAATTTTTACATACAAATATACAATATCAATAAAATTTACGATTCGATTTCTAAAATTGTCTATAAATAAAAAATAGCAGCTAATATAAAAATGAGAATGATGACTAAATATTGCCACACATCAACAAAAAAAGGATAAATTTTAAGCCACAGTTCTTTTAAATTTGACATAAATAAAGAATATTAATTAATATTTAAGATTTATTTGGTTTTTTAGATTTATTATCACTAACATTACACTATGAATAAAGGTATAGTAAAATTCTTTAATGAGACCAAAGGATTTGGTTTTATTAAAGAGGAAGATTCGAACAAGGAGTATTTTGTTCACGTAACAGGCTTGATTGACAAAATCACAGAGAACGATGTTGTAACTTTCGAACTTCAAGAAGGTAGAAAAGGATTAAACGCAGTAAATGTTAAACAAGCTTAATTAGTTTTAGAAATTTTACTTTGATTCTTTACGGGGCTTACAGCCCCTTTTTTTATGTCTTAAAATTCTACTAAATGACTGATTTTATTAATGAATCAAGATCTTTTCGATATTTTAAATATCATGTATATCAAAGCAATTGTAGCGGGAATCGCACCAATATAAAATGCTTTAAATACTGTTTCGACATTATTTTTATATATAAAAAGAGTCAAAAATGAACTTAACATGATTCCTATTTCTAGAGCAATAAATAAAGTTCCTGCTCCTGCGCCTCTTCTTTCTTTATGTGATAAATCCGCTGTCCACGCAAACAATGCAGGACTGTTTACCCCTGTTGCTAATCCGAAAATGATGGATGCAACAGTATAGATAAAAACTCCATTTATCAAAGTCATTAAAAACATACTTATAACCAAAAGAACTATTCCAATCAACAAAACAAATTCTCTTCCATATTTATCAGAAATATTTCCAGCAAACACTCGAACCAACATAGTAGTTAAAATATAAAAAAAGAAAAACCACCCTTTATTTTCAATTTGCAAATATTCAGATATATCTGGAGTTAAAACAAAAACCACACCTGAACACATAGCTGTCAAGCACATGACGATTGCAGCTGGTAATACATTCAAATCAATTACGTCAGATTTATTTATTTTTAAATAATTGAATTTGAATTGAGATCTATTTTTAAGTGTTTCTTTAACATAACTCATTAATATAATTGAAATTATAACACACATAACGGCAAATAAAAACACACCATTATTCCCAACATAAAAATACAATGGGGTACCAAAGTATTGTCCTATTCCTATTCCAAGTGATACAAACATTCCCCATATCCCCATTCCTTTGCCTCTTATTTCTTCAGGCAAAATATCAGTTACAAGTGCAGTTGCTCCAGTAGGTGCGAAACCTACAGCAAACCCATGTAAAAACCGCAACAATAAAAAGAAAAAAATTGAGTTAACAGATAAATAAAGGGAACCTACAATAAGAGCAATCAATAAACCTATAACAACAACTTTCTTCCTACCAATAAGATCAGCTAACTTTCCAGAAAAAGGTCTAGAAAAGGCTGCTGCAATTGTAAAAAAAGTAATGCTCAACCCTTTTATAGATGCTCCCCCTAATTCGGAGATAAAATCATTAAGTTGTGGCATAATAAGGTTGAAGCTAATCATAAAGAAAAGCATCGAAAAACTTAATATCCAAAAATTTGAATTTAATTTCATTAAAAATAAAAGGCTGTCTTTGGGACAGCCTATTTAAAATTAGTTAGTTTTAGCATGCTCATCTTCTTCCGGATCTGGAGGAAATAATTTTGGTAAGTCTTTTTTATCTTGAAGGTGATCTAACATATCTTCAAGCTGAGAGATAGATAAACTTTTAGCAATTAATTTTTTATCCTTATCCAATACAAAAATTCTTGGGGTTGAATAAATGTCATATGTTTCCTGATAATTCAGAGACTCTAATGTAGTATACTTAGGTACAAATTGAAGTGGATTTTGCGAAGCTGCTTTATACAACTTTTCTGTAACAGCAACATTGGTAAATGTTAAATTATTTTCTTTTATAAATTTTTTCCATTTTGGAAAATCTTCACCAATAGCTTTTCCAATGGCAAAAACTTCTACATTTCTATCCTTTAATTTTTTAATATACAACTCACCTAATTTAGGAGTTGTTTTTTTACAATGGCCACATTCAGGGTCCCAAAAATAAAGAACTACATATTCTTTTTTAAGACTGTAAAAATCATGCCATTTTACATCCGTAGTGTCTACTAAACTAATATTAGGTGGAACTACACCTAAAACAAGATTTTTATATGTATTTACTTTTTTACAAAGGTCGTCTAACTTATCTTTTTCCATCCAAGTAACATTTGTGGATCCATCGGAATTTTTTGCGCAATAGTATCTTTCACCCATTTTAACAAATACTTTGTCCATTCCCATAATATTTGACTTTTCATATGAAGAAGTAACATGTGTCAAACAATATTTAAACATTTCAGATTTTGGATTTATGCGATCTATAAATCTGTACGCGTATTTAGTAATTGTATCAGGATTAGGTATTAACATTGAATTACTAAAGAAAAAATCCAATTTGTTATGAAATATAGGTGTACTAAGTAAACGATCGTCGTTTAAATCAATAAAATCAAAATAATGATCTCTAAAGTATTTATAGGCAAAATTTGAATCTACCATTGAACCATCTGGTTTTCTTGGTATTTCAGGAATTTCAACTTCCATAGACATTTTAACAACTTTACTTACAAAAGTCGAAGGATAGGTATCGACCAAACTTTTCTGATAAGCAACCACTTCTTTAGAAACTTTGTCAAGTTCTGTTGTTAAAGCTTTGTATTCAGGTTCACCTTTTTTTAATTTTTCTCTACTATCTGAAAATTCTTTCGCTTTCGCTCTCTTTTCATTCATAAATGTGACGTACTTTAAGAAAATCTCATTTTCAAATGATTTTTTAATTTTCATATTTTTTATGAAATCAGGACCTTGTGTTTCAATGTTTATTTCTTCATTGTTATATAAAAAATCAAAATAACGTTGTCCAGACATCAATAAAGCTAAAACACCTGGCTTTTGTTTTTTTCCATCAAATTCTACAAACCCTCCCTTCATTTGGGCAGTATCAGCATAATACATCCCTTTTCCATAGTACTTAACAAGAAAAACAGTAGTATCTTTTTCTCCTAAAACTTTGAACTTTAATTTTTGAGAATAAGAGATTAACGAAAACGTCAATGCTACTAAAACAAAAATGTATTTCATATTTTATTGATTTAAATTAGATTTTCAAAAATATAAAATTAAACGCTTTAAATAGTGTTAATTCTTGCTAAAATTCCTTTCTAACAAAGTTATTGACCGAAATAATCGAGTAAATAAAAATCACAGAAAATAAAATACTAATAATCAAAAATACATTCTGGTAATTAGCTGATTCAATAAATATACCTGCAGATTTTAATACATTATTAATTTCCCTAAAAAGAAATATATCTATCATTGTAATGAAGGCAATTACGATAATAAAACCAATTAATATATATTTTGAATATTGATATACAATCGTTTTTATAAAAACGCCAATTCGTAATAACGTTCTTATTTCGTAAGCATTTTTGGTAATTAATAATTGTAAATATTGAATAAGTACGATAACGGATAAAATGACAACAATTAAAGAAATTAATGTTATTGCTGATAGAAAAATAGTAATCATACTTTTTAGTTTACCTTCTATTAATTGATTCTTTTTAACTTCTAAATGATTTCTAGCTAAAAGTTCCTCAACCAATCCAAATTGACCTTTTTTAGACTTTAACATCAATTGAGTATGCTTCAACTCTTTTTTCATTCCAAACGTAACTGCTCCAAATCGCATTAAATTTTCAGGTACTAATATGGAAGAAATCTCATTTGTAAAACCAATAATTCTTGCTTTGTAGGAAGAACGATTCAATTCATCTCCCAATTGGATTTCAAAACCTACGTCTTTAAGAATATCGTCTGATAATTGTGGTAAGCCTGATGATGTTAAAAAATTATTCATCATATAAACAAAATCTCTGGGAAGTATTATTGGTACGACAGAATCACCACTTTCCCATTTCCATAAATTTGATTTGACATCTAAAAAGTCTTTTGGGATTGATTGAATAAAAATATCAGACCTAAAATAAGGAATTAGTGGATCATTCGATTTGAGTTCAACAGGGAAATTATTATTTTCTACTGGGATCACTTTTTCTACGAATGGAAGTTTTTTATAAAATGTCAATTCATTATCAGAGAAAATAGTATTCGATATCGATAGGGTATTACTTGATGAAACCTTTTTTTGTATTGTTAAAATATTTGAATTTAACATTTCAGATGATGCACCAATTTTGTTTAATTCAAATAAATAATGTACTGATGCAGACATAAAAACAAAACCAATAAGCACACCAATAAAGGCATAGATCATTTGTTTTTTATCTTGATTCGCAAATAAAATTTTACGAATTATGCTATTTGAACTATTTTGTCCCATTCTATTGAATATTTATCTCCCAAACTTGTGAGAATAATCCCTATTTCATTTTTATCACAGTGAGATTTTATTAAATCCATTGCAATTGAACTGTTTATACCATCCAAATGTGAAAAGGGTTCATCAATTACCAAAAACTTTGCTGGTTGAAGCAACGCCCTAATAATTGATACCCTTTGTTGTTGACCAAGTGATAAAGTTCCACAAACTTGATCCCATTTATTTTCCAAACCAACTTGTTCTATTAAAAGTTTAATTTCTGATTCTTTTTTAAAATCAGTTAGCTGATTCTTTAATAACAAATTTTGCTTAACAGTCAACTTATCAAACAATTGTAAATCCTGAAAAATAAAACTAAATGATGATCTTCTTAATACTGACCACTCATAACTTGATAAGTTTTTAATATTCTTTCCTTCAAAAAAAACATCACCTGTATAATCAAATCTTAATCCAGCAATAATCGAAGTAAACGTAGACTTTCCTTTACCACTTCTTGCGTCTATTAAAGTATATTCATTTGAATTAAAATCAAGATCGTTTCCCCAAAGCCCACCTAAATGATTCAATTCATTTTTAATCGGATTAGGAATTACATTTTTAAACTCTATTCTCATTCTTCCAATTTATTAGCAAATCATTTACTTCGTCCACTTGCCCTTCTAAAAAATTTGACTTTAACCAAATAGCTGATTTATCTCTCCTAAACCATGTCAACTGTCTTTTTGCATATCTTCTCGTATTTTGTTTAATCCGATCAATGGTTTCTGTTTTATTGAATTTTCCTTCGAAATAATCAAACCATTCAGCATATCCCACCGTTTGTAACGCTTGTAAATCTTTCATTGGTTCCATCAATTTCGCTTCGTTTTCCAATCCTTTTTCAAGCATTATATCCACCCTTCTGTTTATTCTATCATACAATTCCTCCCGATCCAAGTTTATAGTAACTTTCAAAACATCAAAATCATTCTTATTAATTTTTTTATTAGATAAAAAAGATGAGAAGGATTGACCTGAGCAACGAATAACCTCTAATGCTCTAATAACACGCACAGAATTTTGCTTGTCAACTATCGAATAATATTCAGGATCTTTTAATTTCAACTCTTCGAGTAAAATATGTAATCCTTTACTTTTACATTCTTCGATTAAATCATTTTTAATCATTTCATTCACTGGCAAATCATCGAGACCATAGCATAGAGCATCGATATACATTCCTGAACCTCCAACCAAAATAACAATAGAATGATTATTAAATTCTTTTTTTAGAATTGACTGAACATCATTCACATATGAAGCAGCTGTTATTTTATCAAAAATAGAATGGCTATCAACAAAAAAATGTTTGATACCATCTTGCTCTTCAATAGATGGTTTGGCTGTTCCTACAGAAATTTCTTTAAAAAACTGTCTTGAATCAGCTGAAAAAATAACGGTATTTAATTTTTTTGCAAGATGTATTGCTAATGCAGTCTTACCACTTGCAGTAGGACCTTGGATAACAAGAAGGAGTTTATTCATACATTAATTTAATCGCTGAATAACGTTTATAAACCTGTTTTACATAATTCACCGTTCTCTTTCCTCTTCTTTTACGTAAAGCTTGTTCCACATTTCCATCCCAAACCATAGGGTCAAGCCCCATTTGTAAAGCTCTTTTTTGAGCTTTTTCAATCGGCGAATGACCTGCATTATAAGTTGCAAGTGCAAATTTTATACGCTGATTGAGAGAAGGTATTTTAGCCCATAATTTTAAGTCTGTTTGAATTTTTTTAGTCCCCGCTTTTATTTGTGTAGAAGGAGAAGAATCGGGATGTACCCCATATCTTCTTCCTGTGCTCGGCATAAATTGCATTAAACCAAAAGCACCACCCTGACCTTTTATATAGGGCTTAAAATTTGACTCTTGCTGCACAACTGCCGCAACTAATTGCCATTCAATCTTTAACTTACCTGCTTCTCTTTTAAAAATTTTATCATATGCAGAAAGTCTACCTCCACCTGAGTTTAAATAATCATCATAAGTTAGTTCAGAAAGTTCTTTTCCGTGAAAATACTTTTGTTTTAAAAAATGATAATGTGGTGTTAATTTAAATTTACGAATCCATTTATTTAATTTATAGCGTAATAATGGTGTGTTTTTTCGTAAACCAAAAGCTATTTGTTGCTTAACACTTAATCTTAAATGGTGATCCAGATTTTTGAACTCATACGCACTAGCAACTGCAATATGATTATCCACAACGGTATAGTCAATTTTTTTATCAGACACTAAACGCATCAAATCTTCAGGGGTTTGTTTTGAAGTAGCTTCCTTAAAATTAATAGTATCCCCTAACTCCTCTTGCATATGGCTTAGACGTTGGGCATAACTTGAACCTTTTGCAACAATAATTTTTTTGTGTATTAACTGAATTGGATCTTTAATATATTCAGGGGTACCAGCCCAAGGCATTCTTTGAATTAAAACTTGTGGAGTTCGAATATAAGGAATAGAAAAATCTAATCGTTCTCTTCTTTCTTTCGTAATCGTATAATTACAAGAAAGTAGTTGTGCATCACCATAGATTATTTTTTTCTCAGCTTCATTGAAATCTTTAATTAATTCAACCTTTAATTTTACTCCTAAATCTTTAGCAAATGCTTTCAACATTTCATATTCAAATCCCATGTTAGTCCCTTTATAAAAGTAAAAAGACGTCGGACTATACTCAAAAAGAACTATTAATTTTTTATCTTTTATAATTACTGGCAAATCAGAAACTTCTTCACCAAAAACATATGTATAAGACCTTTCTGTATTCCGTTTGCAGGAAATAACAAAAATGAAAATCAATATGAACAATATGTTAGATAAAAACTTCAATTATATAGATCAAGTGTTTATTTAAATTACGAAAGTTTTTATAAAATGTTACTGTTTGATTTTTTATTTGTTCTTAAAAATTTATTTTTGTCAAACCTATGGTAAAAAAAACAGCTGAAACCCTAAGATCATTTCTTGACATATTTTATCCTTTGTTTAGAAAAGTTTTAGACAAGCAAACTTACTATTACCTTGCTTGTGGAGGAAGTAATACTTTATTTGGATTAATTATTTTCTATTATTTTGAAAATTTTATTTTTCATCAAAAAAGTATTGATGTCGGTTTTGAGATACATGCGCACATCGCTGCATTTATTATCTCTTTTACTATTACCTTTCCAATTGGATTCTTCACAAGTAAATTTGTCGTTTGGGATGATAGTGAACTAGCAGGAAGAAAACAATTATTTAGACATTTAACATTTGTTGTACTAAGTGTATTCTTAAATTATGGATTATTAAAGTTATTCGTAGAATATTTAAACTGGTGGCCTTTTCCAAGTCAATTCTTAAGCACTACTATCATTGTTATATTCAGTTATATAACTCAAAAATTTATTTCTTTTAAATAAACTTAGGGATTACCATAATCCAACCTTTTAGTTGTAATATATCTAGGAACATAATATTTACTTCCACTAAAACGATCGATTGCAATTCCTTTAGAAGTTGAAGCATGTATAAACTTGATACCCTCTGTTTGATCAACTTCAACAACCATTGCCACATGACCAATTCGATTTGAACTAGCGTTACTTCCTTTAAAAAACATTAAATCTCCTGGTTTTACTTCGGAAAGTTTAACTGTTTTCCCATATTCAGCCATTCCATAGCTTGAATGTATGATATCAAAACCAAAGTTACCCAAGACATAAGAAACAAAACCAGAACAATCAAAACCTGTAGGTGAAGCTCCAGAACTTATATAAGGAGTACCTAAAAAAGTTTTTGCAAATGAAATAATATTATCCACATAAGCTGTGTTATTCTGTGGAATAGGGTCAGGTCGTTCATCAAAATTTAATTGGGGTTCATCTTCTGAATCATTTATTTGCGCATTTATATTAATTACAAAAAATGTAAAGAATGTAAAAAGAAGAAATGAAAAAACATTTTTCATAGATTTACAAAAATATCACTAATTTCGTATTTACAAAATCAGTTAATTTTGAATAAAGTAGCAGAACATAATCTTACCAAACTATACTACACCATCGGTGAGGTAGCAGAAATGTTTGACGTTAACACTTCATTAATAAGATTTTGGGAAAAAGAATTTCAAGTAATCGCACCCAAAAAAAACCGTAAAGGAAATCGTCTTTTTACTCCAAAAGACATTGTAAATATTAACAAAATTTATTATTTAGTTAGGATAAAAGGTTTTACACTGGATGGTGCCAAAAATGCTATAAAATCAAAAGAAGAATTAGAAGGGTATAAACCTATTGAAGAAAATGAAGCTTCAGTGATTGAAAAGTTAGAATTAATCAAATCAAAGTTACTTAAACTTCACTCAAGCTCGAATCTCTAAATCTTATATAGTCGTTTAATCCGCTTTTTATCATATCTTCAGTTACTGTAATATCACTAACAGCTTTTCCAATTTTTTCTAATAAAACCATTTTTACCTGATTGTTAGAATTCTTTTTGTCCTGTTTTGTAAAATCTGTTATTTCTTGTATTGCATCATTATCGATTTTTATTTTCGGAAAATAAGTATAAATAAAACTTCTAATTTCTTCAAATTCTAATTCAGTTAAAAAATTTAATTTAAAAGAGATAAAACTTTCAACTACAATACCTACTGCAACAGCTAAACCATGTAATATGGGTTGATTTATCTTAAGAAAATAACTTTCAACTGCATGCCCAATCGTATGACCAAAATTAAGTTTCTTTCGTGCGTCTTTTTCGAAGGGATCTTCTAAAACTATTTGATTTTTAATTTTAACTGACTCTAAAATCAACGATTCTGTA
>CANHVK010000052.1 GCA_947464135.1 Flavobacteriia bacterium
CATCCGTCAGTTCCAAATTTAATTTTTGTACTCAAAATATTATTTTTTAAATTCTAAAATTGTTTTTTCTATAATCGTAACACATTCCATCAATTCAGATTCTGTCATCACTAATGGTGGAGCAAAACGAATTATATTACCGTGTGTAGGTTTTGCTAATAAACCATTATTTTTTAACGCCACACATAAATCCCAGGCAGTACTACTTTCAGGAGTATCATTTACAATAATTGCGTTTAACAATCCTTTCCCTCTAACCTTAAGAACTAAATCTGTTTTAGAGATAATTCTATTCATTTCACTTCTGAATAGCTCTCCCAATTTTCTAGCGTTAGAAACTAATTTTTCATCATTAACAACTTCAAGTGCAGCAATAGCTACTTTAGCGGCTATAGGATTCCCTCCAAATGTTGAACCATGTTGTCCTGGCTTAATAACCATCATAATTTCATCATTTGCCAAAACAGCCGAAACCGGGTAAACACCACCAGATAATGCTTTACCTAAAATTAAAATATCAGGTTGTACATAAGTTTTTTGTTTCTCACATTTAGATTCACATGAACAATTACCACATACAGCCAACACACTACCTGTTCTTGCAATTCCAGTTTGTACCTCATCTGCTATAAACAATGCTCCGTATTTTTCGCATAATGCCTTGCAATTTTTCAAATAATCTTCACTAGGTACATAAACACCAGCTTCACCTTGAATTGGTTCAACTAAAAAACCTGCAACATTTCCTGATTTCAACACTTCTTCAAGAGCATTTACATCATCATAAGGTATTTTCACAAAACCAGGAGTGAATGGTCCAAAATTGTTTTGTGCATCTGGATCATTTGAAAATGATACAATCGTAGTAGTTCTTCCGTGAAAATTATTCTCGCAAACAACTATTTTAGCTTCATTTTCAGGAATCCCCTTTTTTTCATATGCCCATTTTCTACACAACTTAATTGCAGTTTCAACCGCTTCAGCTCCAGTATTCATTGGTAAAACCTTATCAAAACCAAAAAAAGAAGTTACAAACTCTTCATATTCTCCTAATACACTATTGTAAAACGCTCTAGAAGTCAAAGTTAAAGTCTGTGCTTGCTCAATCATAGCTCCAACAATCCTAGGATGACAATGACCTTGATTAACAGCTGAATACGCGGATAAAAAATCAAAATATTTTTTCCCTTCTACATCCCAAACATAAACTCCATTACCCTTTGCTAAAACAACTGGTAGCGGATGATAATTATGAGCTCCATATTTATCTTCAAGCTTAATTAAATTTTCTGAAATTGTGTTTCCTATTATTGTTTCCATATAATCGCTTTTTAAATAATAACCATATTAATTTGAAGGATTCCAAAGATAACTCAATTGGAGTATTTTTCAAAAAAGAATTAAAACGAAAGTATTATTTTTGAAACATCTTTTATTGAAATAATGATATCATTTAAATCAATTCTCCCTTTTACTAAACATAAATTTGAAGATCTTTTTGAAGAAGCGAACTATAAAATTACTTTAAGATTCTCTTTCTTCTTATGTATATCACTAATATTATTATACTTAACACAATTTATTAGCTATGATTTAAACAGAAGTAATCTTATACTGTTCGCCACTGTAGTAAGTTTTATTTTTTACTTCTATACTCTAAAAACTGGAGAGTACAAAAAACCTGCTCTTATAGGATCCTATGTTTATGCAATAATTATTGAAATGTCCCTTTATAGTATTCCTAAAAACCCTACAATCATAGCCGGTATATGGATGATTAATAATATATTTTTCACCTTTAGGTGCGTTAATAAAAAAAATGGAATTCTTCTAACTATTATACATTGCTTTAGTATTAGCTCATATTATTTATTTAACGCCCAACAATTAGGAGAACCTTTACTTTCAAATGACATAAACCTATTTGATAGAATCGGAATTTGCTTTAATCTTTTATTTGCTTTCTTAGTTTTTCTGTTCTTTATTCATCAAACGATTGATACAAACATTAAAGCTTCATTAAAAATTAAAAACATAAATCAAGAGATTTTTAATCAATTTGAAATCATAAATCAACAAAATGAAGAAAAAACAATCTTATTAAAAGAAATTCACCACAGAGTTAAAAACAACCTTCAAATAATCATTAGCCTATTAAGATTACAGAGCTACCAAATTGAAGACTGTGAATCTTTACAAAGTTTTAATGAAGCAATCAACCGAATTATGGCCATATCTTCGATACACGAAAAAATATACCAAAATGATTCCTTTGCAAACATTAAGATTGAAGAATACTTCAATGATTTAATTCGAGAAATTATATCTAATTCGACAATTCATTCTAAAATTGAAACCACGTTAACTTTTGAAGTTGAATCAATTAAATTAAACCCTATTGTACCATTAGCTCTAATAATCAATGAACTAATCTCTAATTCTATTAAACACTACGATGAAAAAAATCAAAAAATAAACATTGAGTTAAAATTTAAAAAAGTTGGAGATAAAAATTTACAAATAACTTATTCGGATAATGGCGTTTGGAAAGAATCAACTAAAAAGAACACATTGGGAATTGAGCTTATCACTGCATTAACGAAACAAATAAATGGGAATCTGATACTTACTAAAAATCCGTCAACGAAATACGTCTTTGATTTTGAAAATATCATTTAATTTAAATTGATATTAAAAAAATTCAAACAAAGATTGTAATTTTGATTATTAAAATTTTAGCAATGACTACGGATGAATTATTCACGGAAATTTCACTAATTACCAAAAGCAATTACGATTTTGTCCAAAATAAATTAAATAAACTAAAAGATAGTCAGCTTAATTGGAAACCAAATAATCAAAGTTGGTCCATAAATGAAGTACTATTTCATTTAAATCAATATGCTCACTATTATCAAGATGTTTTTATTTCAAAAATTGAGTCAACTAAATTTACAGAACCTAAATCTCAATTCATTTCATCTCCTTTAGGAAAATCTGCTTGGAAATCCATGAAACTAGGTGTAGCTAACAACATAAAAAGAAAATTTCAATCTCCCAAAAACTACAACCCTACTTTACAACCACAATTAGTTAGACCAAATGAAATATCAATTTTTGAAAAATATCAATTGGATTTATTTGAAATCATAGAAAAAGCAAGGAATGTTAACATTCAACGCGTAAAAATTCCAATTTCGATATCAAAATTTATTAGATTAAAATTAGGAGATGCTCTATTATTTGTGATTTATCACAATGAAAGACACCTACAACAAATAAAAAATTTAATTGAACATAGAGCTTTTCCAACAAACTAACAATGGAGTTTGCATTTTGTAGAGTTTCAATAGTTCCTATTAGATCTGAGCATAAGGATAGTTCTGAAATAGTAAGTCAATTATTATTCGGTGAGCTGGTAAAAATAAATGACAGATTCGAAAATTGGTTATTTATTGAAACACTATTGGACAAATACAACGGTTGGATAGATGAAAAACAAATTGAAATTCTAAGCTCGAAAGATGCTGAAAAATGGAAAGAAAATCAAAAAATAATATCTAAAAACACTAAAATATTAACTCCTATAGGACCTATATTTTTAACTAAAGGGGCTTTTTTAGATAAAAATAATCCTAGTGATTTTAGGATAGGAAGAAACTTTATTGTAAAATCAAACTATAAAATCACCAAAATTAATTTGATTACTTTTTCAAAAACCTATTTAAATACTCCCTATTTATGGGGAGGAAAAACTAATTATGGAATTGACTGTTCTGGATTCACACAAATAGTGTTTAGAAATGAAGGTGTTGAGTTACCAAGAGATGCGTATCAACAAGAAGAATTAGGACAAAAAATAATGTTGTCTGAAACAAAAGTTGGTGATCTAGCATTTTTCTCAAATAAAAATGGTAAAATCATTCACGTTGGCATACTGATCTCTAAATCAAAAATTATTCACGCAAGTGGAAGAGTGAAAATAGATAAAATAGATAATCAAGGAATTTGGAGTGAAGAGTTAAAAAAATATTCCCATACTTTACATTCAATCAAAAGAATGATTTAGTATGTAAATATATATCTTTGTTAAATTGATTAATAACCTTTCGATCATTAATTGTTCGAAAAACAACCTGTAAAAATGAATAAGGATAAAGAAATTTTTGATTTAATCTCAGAAGAAAAAAACAGACAATTACATGGAATTGAGCTTATTGCTTCTGAAAATTTTGTAAGCGATCAAGTAATGAACGCGATGGGGTCTGTTTTAACAAATAAATATGCGGAAGGTTTACCAGGGAAAAGATACTATGGTGGATGTGAAGTAGTTGATAAAGTAGAACAATTAGCAATTGATCGTTTGTGTAAATTATTTGGAGCAACATGGGCAAATGTTCAACCTCATTCAGGTGCACAAGCAAATGCAGCTGTTTTTCTTGCTTGTCTTCAACCTGGAGATAAAATTTTAGGTTTTGATTTATCTCATGGAGGTCATTTAACACATGGTTCTCCTGTAAATTTTTCTGGAAAACTCTATAAACCCTATTTTTATGGTGTTTCAAAAGAAACAGGTTTAGTAGATTACGATGTTCTTGAAGAAACAGCTCGTAAAGAACAACCTAAAATGATTATTTGTGGAGCTTCTGCTTACTCTAGGGATTGGGATTATGCTAGAATTCGTAAAATTGCAGACGAAGTTGGTGCACTAGTTTTAGCTGACATTTCTCATCCTGCAGGATTGATTGCTGCCGGAATTTTAAATGATCCATTAGAACATTGTCATATAGTTACATCTACTACACATAAAACACTTCGTGGACCAAGAGGTGGAATAATTATGATGCGACATAATTTTGAAAATCCTTTCGGTTTAAAGTGGAACAATGGTAATTTAAAATCAATGGGCGCACTACTTGATGCTGCAGTATTTCCTGGGATTCAAGGAGGCCCATTGGAACATGTTATTGCTGCTAAAGCGGTTGCATTTGGTGAAGCATTAACACCTGAATACAAAACCTACATGCAACAAGTGAAGAAAAATGCAGCACTTATGGCAGAAGAATTTGTTAAATTAGGTTACAATATTGTTTCTGGCGGAACAGAAAATCACAGTATGTTATTAGATTTAAGAAATAAAGGTGTTACAGGTAAAGATGCTGAAAACAATTTAGTAAAAGCAGACATAACTGTAAATAAAAATATGGTTCCTTTTGATACTGAAAGTCCTTTTGTAACATCAGGAATTAGAATTGGAACTCCTGCTATTACAACTAGAGGAATTAAGGAAGATGAAATAAAAACAATCGTTTTATTGATTGATGAAGTGCTTTCAAATATTGGAAATGATGAAGTTTTAAATCAGATTAAATCCAAAGTGAATATATTAATGAAAGATTATCCTCTTTTTAAAATGTAATTTTAATATTAGGCATCTTTTTAAGATGCCTTTTTATTTTGCATCAATGATACATAAATTTAAAACAAATATTTCAGAGATACCCCTACCTGAAAAATTCAATTATCCTTTATATTATTCCCCACACAAATTAGCAATAATTGCCTCAGAAGAACTTCAGAAATATTTGTCTTCTCTAACAAATTTAGACCATAATTTCGGATTAGATGAAAATCAAAATGGAATGATTATAGGTAAAATGTTTGGAGTTCTTGTAGTACAAAAAGAAAAAGGTGAATTAGGTTATTTAGCAGCATTTTCAGGTAAATTAGGTAATTCAAATCATCATATTGGATTTGTACCACCCGTTTTTGATTTATTAGATACCGAAGGTTTTTTTAAAAAAGAAGAAATTATTATAAATGAATTAAATAAAAATATTGAAAAATTAGAAAATTCAGTAACTCTAGAAAATATAATCCTAGAGAAGATGAAAATAGAGGAAAATACACTTCTAGATTTAAATAAGATAAAAAAAGAAATTAAAGAGAATAAAAGAGAACGAGATAATATTCGAAAAAAACTTGATCCAACTAATGAATCTGATAGTAAAAAACTTGAAGAATTAAATAAAAATAGTATCCGAGAAAGTTATTTTCTTAAAGATAAAATAGCTTACTGGAAAACTAAAAAAGAAGAAATTGATATCCAATACAATTCACTAAATGATGAAATTCAATCCTTAAAAATTGAAAGAAAACAAAGATCATCAGAATGTCAAAAACAAATTTTTAAAAAATATACGTTCTTTAACGCCGAAAAAAAATTAAAAAGTTTAAATACTATTTTTAGCGAAGAACTACAAATTATCCCTCCAGCAGGTGCAGGAGAATGTGCTGCTCCTAAACTTTTACAATATGCCTATTTAAATAAATTAGAACCTGTATGTATGGCTGAATTCTGGTGGGGAGCATCTCCTGCATCAGAAGTTAGAAAACATAAACACTTTTATCCTGCATGTAGAGGAAAATGTGAACCAATTTTAAATCATATGTTAAAAGGGTTAATTGTTGAAGAAAACCCTATGTTGCTAAATCCTGCCGAAAACAAAAATCTTCCAATAATTTATGAAGATGAAAATATATTACTTGTAAATAAACCTGCTGAATTTTTATCTGTACCTGGAAAAAATATTTCTGACTCCGTTTATACAAGAATTAAAGCTATTTATCCGGATCTAACTGGCCCTATAATAGTACATCGTTTGGATATGTCAACATCAGGACTACTTGTTTTAGCAAAAAATTTAAAGTCTTATCACCATTTACAAAAACAATTTCTAAAACGTCAAGTTAAAAAAAGGTATGTAGCTTTATTAGATGGAATTATCAATCCAAAAGAAGGTATAATCGACCTACCACTAAGAGTTGATTTAGACGATCGTCCCAGACAAGTGGTTTGTTATGAATTCGGAAAACAAGCTAAAACGGAATTTGAAGAAATTGAAATAGTAAATAATAAATCAAAAGTTTATTTCTACCCGATTACTGGTAGAACCCATCAGCTAAGGGTACATGCTTCACATAAAAATGGATTAAATACACCGATAAAAGGGGATGATTTGTATGGAACTAAATCAGACAGATTGTGTTTACATGCAGAATATATCTCATTTAGACATCCTGAAACAAATCAATTTGTAAGTTTTCAAGTGAAAGAAGACTTCTAACTATTTTTGATGTAAAGTACCAGATCCAACAATCGATTTATGAATTTTTGGAGTTCCAGAATAAGTCACATTTCCAGAACCAACAATTTCTGCATTCAGTTGATCCATTTGCCCTAACTGAATGTTTCCTGATCCATTTAGTTTTATGTGAGAATTTGAAATTTGCAATTTTTCAAGGTTAATATTACCAGTACCATTCAATATACAATGTACACTATTTATTAATTCAGATTCATTCACAACTAGCATTGAACCAGAACCATTTAAATCAACATTAAAATGTTTAATATGTGACAACTTACCAATTTGAAAATCTGCAGATCCATTATTTATAATATGTAAACGGTCTTCTTTTCCCCATGATTTTAAATCAAAAAAACCAGAACCATTCAAAACAATTCGTTGTATACTTGGAACATAAATAACAATCTTGAGTGATTTATATTTAAAATTCGATTTTTTAAACTTGATCTTTAGATGACTATTAGAAACAATTATCTCAAGATTATCAATTATATTTTGCTGGCCTTCAACGCGTATATTTAAGGAGTCACTTTGTATGATTTCAACAGAAGCATCTACATCAATTTCAAGGTAGCGAAACATGTCAACCTGAAAATCTTTATATATTGAATCACCAACCCCTTCAATTACTTCATTATTACTTATAGATTTTAAATTAAAGCTACAAGAAAACAAAAGAAAAATAAAGATTAAAAAAAAACTAAATCTAGAAATCATATATAATTTAAAATAAAACCGTTTTATAAAGTACAAAAATTAAGAGTAAAATAATAGAAATTGAAAAATATAATACCAAAATATTTAAAAAATTGAAGTCTGATTTGGATTTACTGGAACTTTAAAAAATATACCTGGAGCAAAATAATTTGTTTTATTTATTCTTCTATATCTCATATCTAAACCAAGAAAAAATGCACCCCAAACAGATGATTGAAAACCAAAACGAGGATCTACATCTCTTTCAAATTCAATAACAGGCCCTGCAGACAATCCTAACAAAGTTCCTGTTTGTAATTCAGAATAAACTCTAATTTTTGCTTTTTCAAATTCAATACCGAAATCAGCACTCAAGGGTGGTAGGTGATTTGAATTGAAAACCCATGCAGAACCTTCAACTCCGTAACTAAAATGATGCTCTTTGTTACCAAAATTAAAATGGATCATAGGACCTACAAAAAAAATAGGTTCACTAAAAATGTTTTGTGAAAAAACATATGAATTGATAAAAATGAATATCGTTAAAATAAATCTAATCATCATTTAAATTTTTTATTTAAACAAAAATAAACGATTATATGAATTTGTCTTCCATTCTGAATTGGAAATCTTTGATTAAGTTTTATTTTTGTACGCTACTAAAATCAAGAAATGAATCTTGCTTCACATTTAAAACACCCTGTCTTTAAAGTTGTTTCCCAAATTTGTAACGAATATGAATTGGAAGCATATGTAATTGGAGGTTTTGTAAGAGATCTTCTTTTAGAAAGACCATCAAAAGATATAGACATTGTTGTTGTAGGAAATGGAATCGAATTAGCTGAAAAAGCTGCAAAAACACTCCGAGTAAAACAAGTTTCAGTATTTAAAAATTATGGCACCGCTCATTTCAAATACAAAGATTTAGATATTGAATTTGTTGGTGCAAGAAAAGAATCCTATCAGGAAAACTCGAGAAATCCATCTGTAAAATCTGGAACAATCAAAGATGATCAATTAAGAAGAGATTTCACAATTAATGCTTTGGCTATTAGCTTACAACATCAAAACTTCGGAGAACTCATTGACCCTTTTAATGGTCTCAAAGATTTAGAAAACGGAATATTAAAAACACCGTTAGATCCAATTCAAACCTACATTGATGATCCGCTTAGAATGCTAAGAGCAATCCGTTTTGCAACTCAATTAGAATTCAAAATAGAATATAACAGCTTACAAGCAATTTTAGATAATTGTGAACGATTAAAAATTATTTCGCAGGAAAGAATAACGGACGAACTTAATAAAATAATATTAGCAAAAGAGCCTTCTAGAGGATTCAAATTATTAGAAAGTACAAAGCT
This sequence comes from Flavobacteriia bacterium, assembly GCA_947464135.1. Taxonomy (GTDB): domain Bacteria; phylum Bacteroidota; class Bacteroidia; order Flavobacteriales_D; family Crocinitomicaceae; genus CANHVK01. The sequence goes on from CANHVK010000052.1 coordinate 9,212, forward strand.
TTTACATCAATTTTTCCCTGAAATGATTGCTCTGAAAGGCATAGAAACAATTAATGGCAAATCACATAAGGATAATTTTTATCATACATTAGAAGTTCTTGATAATATATCAAAAAACACCATTGACTTATGGTTAAGATGGTCTGCAATTATGCATGATATAGCTAAACCTAATACAAAAAGATTCGAACCAGAGCATGGTTGGACATTTCACGGACACGAAGACTTAGGAGCTAGATTTGTACCTAAAATTTTCAAAAGACTAAAGTTACCATTGGATAATAAAATGAAATACGTACAAAAATTAGTACGATTGCATTTACGACCAATTGCATTGGTAAAAGGTCATGTAACAGATTCTGCTGTAAGAAGATTATTATTTGAGGCAGGAGATGACATCGAAGATTTGATGACTTTATGTAATGCCGATGTTACTTCTAAAAACGAATTTAAAGTAGCTAAATTCAAGAAAAATTTTGAGCTAGTTTCTCAAAAATTAAAAGATGTAGAAGCAAAAGATAAGATTAGAAATTTCCAACCACCTGTTACAGGTGAAATTATAATGAAAACGTTTAACATAGGTCCTTGTGCAGAAATTGGAATTATCAAAACTAAAATTAAAGATGCAATTTTAGAAGGAGTGATTGAAAATGATTATCAACAAGCCTACAACTATATGCTTGAAATTGTAGAAGAAATAGGCTTAAATAAATAATTTCATTAATTTTAACAAAAACAAAACCATTTGATATGGGAGCAGTTAAATTTAGAGTTTTACTTGATTCTGAAAAAGATAAAGAAATATTCAGAGATATTATAATTGATGAAAATGACAATTTTGAAAGTCTTTTTCAAACAATAATGAAATCATTCAACTTTCAAGGAGAAGAAATGGCTTCTTTTTACATGTCTAATGACAATTGGGACAAAGGTCACGAAATAAGTCTTGTTGATATTAATTATGGAGATGAAGCAATTGATGAAAAGGCATCGTTAATGTCGCAAGCTACGATTTCAGATTTCATAGAAGTTGAAGATCAAAAAATCATATTAGTTTATGATTTTATGCGCATGTGGATTTTCCTATTAGAGTTAGTTGAACGTGTAGATAGAAACATAAAATCGCCAGAAGTTGCATTATCAGTCGGTATGGCTCCACCAGAAGACTCCAAAAACCCAACTTTTGAAGAAGATGATAATCAATATTTTGATGAAGAAGAATTGGATGAAGAAGATGAATTTGGATTCAATGAATACGAAGACGGATATGATGATACTGATTACTCAAATTACGACGACTACTAACTATGACTGAACAAAAAAATGGAGATCCAATTGGTAAAGCTATTTTGGATTATGCTAAAACAAAAAAACCAGATGATATTATTGTTTCATCAGATATTTGCGAAGACGATATAATTCCGATTGAAGTTTTATTTCGCAATGAAGATGAGATGCCTGAATTAGAAATCGCAGCATTAAATGAAGCGAAAGGAAAAATTCTAGATGTTGGTGCTGGTGCAGGTGCCCACGCTAGTTTTTTAAAAAATCTTGGAAAAGATGTTACAGCTATTGATATTTCCGAAGGGGCTGTAGAATTTATGTTGTCTCAAGGTATTAATGCAAAAAAAATAGACTTTTTTTCTCTAAAAGGAGAGAAATTCGATACTATTCTAATGCTAATGAATGGAATCGGTATTGCTGGTAAATTATCTAATCTTGAACATACCCTTAACCACGTTAAGAACTTACTTAACAAGGATGGTGTATTGTTATGTGACTCTTCAGACATCAAATATTTATACGAAGATGAAGATGGATCAATGTGGGTAAATCTTAATACTGAGTATTATGGTAACTTTCGTTTTCAAATGAAATACAAAAAAGAAAAAGGTCCGTGGTTTGATTGGTTATATGTTGATTTCGATTCATTATTTAATGCAGCAAAAAATGTTGGGTTAAAATGTAGAAGAATTTATGATAATGAAGATAATTATCTAGCTGAACTTACACGAATTGATTAATTTGTGATGTCAAAACAACCAATTTTACACCTGTTATTTTTATCGTTAGTACTATTGGTTGTTTTTGCATTTAATAAAAAAAAGAAACCTAAAGAAACTCTTCTTTGGGAAATAACTTCACCCAATACGAAAGAAAAATCATATCTTTTTGGAACTATTCACCTAATCGAAAAAGAGTTTTTCAAATTTCCTGAATCTCTTAAAGAAAAAATTCAAAGTTCAAAAAAAATTATTTTTGAACTTCCGTATCCAAACAATACTTCTGTTAGAGATTTATTAATATTTCCTGGTAAAAACATATTAAACGATTTTTCTGAAAATGAAAAAATAAAAATTTTAAATTGGTTTAAACAACATCTCAAAATAGATGAAAATGATTTTTTATCTAATTATTCTGAATTTAAACCCTTTGTTTTAGCTCAAACGATAATTCAATTTCAATTTTTAGATAATTCCATCTCCTATGAACAAGAGATATATAAAGTTGTTAAAAGTAAATATATTCAAATCGAAGGATTAGAATCAATAAATGATCAATTGAAAGTATTAGATTCAATTCCCTACCAAACTCAACTTAAAAACATAATTACAGCAATTGATTCTTTTGATATTTATGGGAATACATTAAAAGAGATACAATTAGCTTATAAAAATCAAGATTTAAAAAAAATATATCAATGGATGTTAAAAGATGCTTCATTAAGCAGTTATCCCTTGACTTCGATACTCGATGAAAGAAATAAAAAGTGGATTTCATCAATAGAAAAAAACATAAATCAATCTTCTACATTTATCGCCGTAGGTGCTGGACATCTCGCAGGAGAAAATGGAATAATTGAATTACTTAAAAGAAAAGGGTATAAATTAAAATCAATTTACTACGAATAATGAATTCATTTATTTTAAAATCAAAAACATCAATAAGAATACTATTTGTGATCTTGTGTTTTTTATTAGGAATTACATCATGTAAAACCTATTCTGAAGATGATCATAAAAAATTTGATTTATCTATACAAAATTATATTAAAAAGAATCAATTAAAAGGATTTGAAAAATCTGAATCAGGTTTGTATTACAAAATTATAAATGAAGGAAGTGGTGAGTTTATTAAACTTACAGATGAAGTTTCATTTAATTATGTTGGAAAACTACTGAATGGAAAAACTTTTGATGGCGAACACAGAAAAAATCCTATTTCATTTCAAATGAAAGAATTAATAGAAGGATGGAAAGAAGGGATATCGTATCTCAAAAATGGTGGAAAAATGAAATTAATTGTCCCTCCATACCTTGGCTATGGAGATTATCAGTTAGAAGATATTCCACAACACTCAATTTTAGTATTTGATATAGAAATTGTAGATGTGAAATAGAATAATTTATATCAAAAATTGAAATAAAAAAATAAATATTAATCATAAAGAAGAAAAAAATATCAATTTTGTATTTACTAATAAAAGAATGAATCTTATGAAACATAATTTTGGTGCAGGTCCTTGCATATTACCACAAGATGTTTTTAAACAAGCATCACAAGCAGTTTTAGATTTTAATGGATTATCTATTCTTGAAGTTTCTCACAGACATAAAGATTTTGTTGCTGTAATGGACGAAGCTTTAGATTTAGTTAAAAAAGCATTAAATGTTCCTGAAGGATATTCGGTGGCATACCTACAAGGAGGTGCTACACTTGGATTCACAATTGCAGCTTTAAATATGATGAGAGAAAATAAAAGAGCTGGTTATTTAAATACTGGAACTTGGGCAAGTGGAGCTATAAAAGAAGCTAAAAAAGTAGGGATAGATGTATCTGTGTTGGCATCTTCTGAAGACAAAGGATTCACCTATATTCCAAAAAATTATGAAATAAGTCAAGCACTAGATTATTTTCACTATACATCTAACAATACAATTTACGGTACCCAATTTCATGAAATACCAAAAACGAATCTTCCTTTGGTTTGTGATATGTCATCAGATATATTTTCTAAAGAAATAAATGTTAGTGACTTTGATTTGATTTATGCTGGTGCACAGAAAAATTTAGGTCCAGCTGGTGCAACATTATATATAGTTAAAGACGATGTTTTAGGAAAATCGACATCTCCCTTCTTACCTACTTACTTAGATTTAAAACAACATATTGAAAAAGAATCGATGTTAAACACACCACCGGTCTTCTCTATTTACGTTGCTATGTTGAATCTAAAAGATTTAATAGCTAACGGAGGTGTGAAAGAAAAAGAAAAAGAAAACAATGCAAAAGCAGAATTATTGTATAATGAAATAGATTCTAACCCACTATTTTTCGGTACCGTAGAAGTAGCTGATCGTTCTAAAATGAATGTAACATTTAAATTACACAATGAAACATTAGCTGAATTATTTGACAAATCATGGAAAGATGCTGGAATTGTTGGATTACCTGGACACAGATCAGTTGGGGGGTATCGAGCTTCTTTATACAATGCTCTTCCTTTATCTAGTGTTCAAGTATTAGTTGATGTAATGAAAGAATTTAGTGTTAAACACGGTTAAAAAATAAAAAACATGAAAATTTTAGCAAATGATGGCATTTCCAATGAAGGGAAAAAAGCATTAGAAAATGCTGGATATACAGTAATAACTGAAAAAGTAAATCAAGAAGATTTAGCAACAAAAATAAATGAAGAGAACTACGAAATAGTATTAGTTAGAAGTGCAACCACAGTTAGAAAAGAAGTAATTGATGTATGCCCTGGATTAAAACTAATTGGTCGTGGAGGAGTTGGTATGGATAATATCGATGTTAATTATGCTAGAGAAAAAGGATTAAAAGTTATTAATACTCCGGCATCATCTTCTCAATCAGTGGCTGAATTAGTAATGGGACAATTATTTTCAATATCAAGATTCCTTCATGATTCATTTAAAAATATGGGTGATGGAGATTTTAATACGCTTAAAAAGAATTATGCAAAAGGTATTGAATTAAGGGGTAAAACATTAGGAATTATTGGTTTTGGAAGAATTGGACAATCTTTAGCTACTTATGCATTAGGGATAGGTATGAATGTAAAAGCTTTAGAATTAAATGCAAAAGATGTAGAACTTTCATTAGCTGAAATACCTGGATATGGTATACCAAAAGTTAAAATTCAAGTTGAAAGTGATTGGACAAAAGTAATTCCTGAATGCGATTTTATTTCTGTTCATGTTCCTAAACAACCAAATGGTGATGCAGTAATTGGAGAGAAAGAGTTTGAAATGATGAAAAATGGAGTTCGATTAGTAAATGCAGCACGTGGAGGAGTAATTGATGAAACCGCTCTATTAAAAGTGTTAGAAACTGGAAAAGTTTCTTATGTTGCATTAGATGTTTTTGAAAATGAACCTACACCTAATAAATCGCTATTAAATCATCCTAAAATTGCTGTCACTCCTCATATTGGAGCAGCAACTTTAGAAGCTCAAGATCGTATAGGTATTGAACTAGCCAATCAGATTATTGACACTTTTGGAATAAAATAATTTTAAAACAGTCCTAAATAATTTAAATATAGAGTTTAGGACTGTTATTATATCTTAAATTGAAATATCATACTTAAGCAAAATCATCACTAATTTTACTATATTAAAACCTTCTTACAGCTCTCACAAATTGATTTGAAGTTTTATCTGCATCTCCTAAATTCCCTCCCATAAAACCATATCTGAAAGCATTAATTTCATCTTTTTGCGTAGAAGACCAATAGTATCCTGAAGAAAATTTCTCCTTATCTGTTTCTTTTAAATTCTTATAAATCAAAGCTAATTCATCAACTGATGGAAGAAACCAATCGTCGTATTTACCAAATTTGTAATTAGCACAATAACCAACAGCTCCAACATTACCACAATTACTTAAAATGGCTTGAGAATTTGATTGCCCAGAGCCAACATTTTTACTTGATGCTAAGGAAATATTATTACTACATGCCCAATTTATACTTGAACTAACATCATCATTTGAAACTAATAAACCACCGCCTTTCATAGGTTCAATATAAAAAATAATTCCTCCTTTATATTGCATACCAATGTATAATTTACTTACCATTGATCTAAAAGATATTTCTTTACCGTAAGTTGTGCCCTCACTATTCGTTGCAAAACTTCTGCAATAATATAAAGTATTAGGAACTAAATTAGTCATTGTAGATGTATATGCACCTAATCCCGTACCATCAGATGACTTAAAATCAGATATGGTTGGATTAGAAAATGTTGCCCAACAAATCCCCCTGTCTATAATCTCTGTACCACCAGAATAGGTGACTGTTGATGAACAAATTGCATAATTGGAATCAATTTCTATAATTTCTTGTGTTAATACTCTAGGTTTAACTTTATCAACTTTACAAATAACTTCTTCACCGTAACTCACTCCATAACTATTAATTGCATAAGACTTGATAAAATAAGAAGTATTCATTTCAAAAAGAAAAGACTCAGAAAAAACATCAGAAGTGGAAGACGATATGATTTTTGAATCAGAAATAGATGGACCACCTTTTAAGTTCCAAACAAAACCTTTTTCAGTAACTTCCGATCCTCCTTTGTGTATAAGTTCAGCGTTTAATCGTAATGTACGATTATTTGTATCTAAATTGCTCAAAGGATAGGTAAAAATAATCGGGATAGTACTTGATATGAGTGGAGGTGTAAAAAATGAATATTCATTTCCATAGGTTATCCCACCACTATGTTTAGCGTAAGCTCTAACGTAGTAGGTTGTTTTATGTTTGAGCTTAGTTATAGTACTTACAAAGGAAGCTTTACCCGAGCCATCAATGGTATAATTTTCAACACCTAGTACAGGATTAGAAGAAGTTCCCCAACAAACACCATAAGATAAAATTGTTTGACCACCATCATCTGTAACTACTCCACCAGAAATAGCTGAATTAGAAGTTAAATCAGTAACAGAATTAGTCATAACTTTAACTTCTTTTTTCTTACAACTAAAAAAGAAAAAAACAAGAGATGATAAAACGATATATTTAACGACTTTAATCATGATATTAAATACGTAATAATATTAATATAAATATACAATTATATTATTATAACGTGATAAAAGATATTAGGTTTACTTAATTGGAATTTTATTATGAAATTCTTTTGTTAAATTTTGATATTCTTTTGTATAATTTCCATCATTTTCTCTAATGATAAATTTACCAAAAGATGTTTCAAAATTTTGATTTTTAGAAAAAACTAAAATAGACCTGATTTTTATCCCAATCTTACCTTCGATATCAATCTTTTTTTCTAAAAATAAATTATTTTCTAAAGCTGAATTTATCCATATGTCTGAATTTAAAAAAGGAACTATTATCCAAACTGTTCCATTATCATTTAATAGCTTTAAAATTTTCTTAAAAAAAAAGTCTTTTGAAAAATTAATTATGTGTTTAGAGTGATAATTTAATTTTCTAGGAATTTGTATTTCTTCTTCATAAAAGGGTGGATTAGAAAAAATAATATCATATTTTTTTAAAAAATCCTTTTTAAAAAAATCATCATAAATTAGATTAATCCTGCTTTTGTAAGGTGAATTGTTAAAATTAATTTCCAAATCAATATAACTTTTTAAATCTATTTCAATGGCATCCACATGAATATTA
>CANHVK010000053.1 GCA_947464135.1 Flavobacteriia bacterium
AACGAATTACGTTGCTTAAATATTATTTCATATCGTTCACCAATTTTATAAGATCCTGAAAATGATAATTTAAGAATGTTATTATCAACGAATGACAATTGATCATTGAAAGGATTCAAAGGATTATTTGAAGTAAAATGAGATGTTTTCTTAATCCAAGTTAATGAATCATGATTTTGAAGCGCATATCTATGTGCAAATTCTGCTGAAAGCTTAACAAACGGTCCACTTAGTAATTGATCCGAAAAAATAAATTTAACAAATTGCTTCCCATACAATTTCATATAATTACGTTTATCAACTAGTGAGTATAGACCATTTACAAAAGGATCAATTGGATCATTCGCATTATACTGAAAAATAAAATCTCCTAACGTGACATTAAATGTTTGTTGATTACTGTAATTGTCGAATTGATAATCTAAAGCTCCAAAATATTTTTTAGAAGCAAAACCATAACGGTGAGGATTTTGAAAAGTATGACTTTTGATTAAAGTAGAATCAATAGAGTCAAAAATTGGTTTATAATATTTTGCCAGAATTGTTTTGCTAAAACCCTCAACGGTATTGTATCGAATTTTAGACAACGCAGACTCAATACTAAATGTACTTTTATTTTTATATTGATAACTATAACCGCTAAGAAATAAATTTTGAAAGAAATTGCTAATGGTCGAAGATTTGGAACGAACGGTATCTTTATTCCCTCCGATTTTCATAGTATCTAACATTTTCTTTCTTCTATTTTCAAAATCCATTTCTTTATCTGAAAGAATGATTTTACGATTCTCTTTCCAATAAACTGAATCCTTTTTATTTACACCTTCTTGTACCCTATAGACTTGTTTATCAAAATATTTTTTCGGAAATACCTTATTTACTTCATAGTTATAATATTTTGCATCCATTCTTCGTGTCATCTTAATATTTAGAAACTTATCTTTCGCCTCGATGTGCGCTGTTTTTGGTAAACTTATTGAATCATTTATTAATTTGTTTTGAATAATAAATCTTACCGTATCCATAGAAATCCCTGTTCGTTTTGTCAAATACAGATCCAAACTGTGTATATCGAAGGTTTTGTCTCTTATAAAAATATTACCTGAAAATGCAGCTTCTGATAGATTACGTGGTTCTACTTTAATTACATATACTAAATCATTTCCATCATAAAACTCAGTTAAATACTTGTATTTATAGATAAACATTGAACCATCTGCAATGGGAGAAACGAATCTTTTTTCTAAACCAAAAATTTCAATCAAATCCTGATAAAAATTATATTGGTGACTATAATTTCTATTTTGATCTATTTTACTCTTATCTCCAACAACCCTAGATGAAAGTACCTCTTCTTTGAATAAATCAGGTTTTTTAAACTCGTACTTTGCAACAGATTCAGACATAAAAACGATCCCTTTTAAAGAATCATTCTCAATTTTAATGACTTTTATTCCAAGTAATTCTATATTTTTAGGTACACTATCTAATTGTCCTACACTTTTATGGTAGATATTTACCGAATAATTATCAATCAATCGATCATAATAATCTTTTCGTTTATTCGCCTTTTTAATCACCTCATTAGCAAAGTTTTTAGACTTATCAATTACAATTGTTTTTAGCAATTTAGAATTAGAAACAAGGGTTATTTTCAATCCTTTAATTCGCGTTTTTTGATCAAAAACAAATCGTTTGTTTTTAAACCCTACTGCTTCAATTAGTAAGACGGGTAAATTGGTAGTAGCTCTAATTTCAAAATTAAATTCTCCATTATAATCAGTTGTTGTTGTTTCATCCGTACCTTGAACTTGTATATTGGCATAGGTAATGGGACGATTGTTCTCATCAATAATTTGTCCTTTTATCTGAAGATAATTCTCTTGGATACCCAACGCTTGAAGCATAAAAGCAATTTTAAAAGCATACTCTTTCATCGCAGTATATCTTCCACTACCTCCAAAATGTCCGCTTCCCATCTCGGTTTTTAAAAGTAACAGATTGGTATCTATTTTCATTTCTCTTAATCGTGCTACATATTGAGCAGGAGACCAATAAGGAACTCGGCTATCATTATATCCAGCTGTAACTAACATTGGTGGATAAGCTTGTTTTTTAATATTGTGTAATGGACTGTAAGATTTTATGTATTCATATTCCATCTTTTTGAATGGATTACCGATTTCTTCAAAATGCATTTTTATATTAGGCCACAATGTATCTTGCATGTCTTCGAGTGTATTAACAAAAGGCACATCAGCAATGATAGCCCCATATAATTCAGGTGCTTGGTTCGCTATTGCACCCATCAACATTCCTCCAGCACTCCCACCTTGGGCTACTACACGTTTTGGTGATGTATATTTTTCTTTAATTAAATACCTTGTAGCATCTTCAAAATCATTAAACGTGTTTTTTTTCCAATCTAGCATTCCACTGCGATGCCAATTTTGACCTAAAAAACTTTCTCCTCGCACATGGACAATTCCAAAAGCAAAACCTCTTTTTAAATAAAAAGTAGATAAAAATTGAAATGTTGGATCTAAATTATTGCCATAGCAACCATAACCAGTTAGGTACATCGGATGCGAACCATCCTTTTTAAATCCTTTAGGATAAATTAAATCAACAGGTACTTTTTCTCCATCTCTAGACAAAGTCCAAACCCGCTCTGTTACATAATCAGTTTCTTTAAAAAAATCAAAAGAATCTCGTTCTACAATATAAAATGAATCCCTAACCAAATCATAACGATATGTTGCTGCGATGGTCTTCATCGACGAAAAAGTAAATTCAAAATGGGTAGAATCTTTTTCCATTAAATCAGCAAAATTCATAACACCAGCAGAATCTATTATCGGAATCGACTTAACTGCTTTCGTTTTTGTATTCATAAAAGAAAGACGATTTACTCCTTTTGTAGAATGAGAATACAGTAAATAATCGTTTTTATACATTAAATTATTCAACTCTCCATACTTATCTTCTGGAAGAATAATCTTTTCCTTTTTATCTGTTAAAAGATTTACATTTTTAATTTGAAAATTTGGTGCATTTTCGTTAGTATAAACAACAAAAGATTCACCTTCGATATGATTTATATAATATCGTATTATATCTCTTCCTTTAAAAACTTCAACAAATGGACTTCCGAATCCCTTTTCTAAATCCAAAACTAAAACCTGCTCCGTGCGGTTAAAGGTAGATAATGTCAATATCAAATATTTTTTCGACTCACTGATATAAAAAGAAAGACTTTCAGACTTTTTTGTAGAAGAAAATAGTTTGATATCTGTCAATGTATCAGAGCCAATTTTATGAACATATAATTGATTCCCTAATAGATTGTTTGCATCTCTTTTCTTGTAGATAATATGTTGATTATCTTCCATTAATCTGAATGAGCTTACATTTGAAATTTGATCAAGTAAAAACGTATCTTTCTCTAGATCTTTAATATACATTCTACCAAAATCTCCTCCATCAGTAACAGCAATATAAACGAATAATTGATTGTTTTTAGAAATTGAAGGTGAAACCAAATTAAAATAACCTATCTCACTAGCTACCTTATTGATGTCAAAATAAACTTGTTCGTTAGCGGTTGTATCTCCTTTTTTTCGACATAAAATGGGGTATTCTTTATCTGAAACAGAACGTTGATAGTAATAATAATTATCATTCTTAGTATATCTTGTCTTAGTATCCTCTTTAATCATCGAACGCATTTCTTCAAAAATCTTCTTTTGTAGAATCGCATGGGGTTTCATTTTACGTTCAGTATAAAAATTTTCCTCTTCAAGATAATTTACTATTTCAGGCGTATTTTTTTCTTTCATCCAAAAATAGGGTTGCCTAACTGTATCTTTATGTAAAATGATTGAATGTGGTCTTTTTATTGCAACTGGATACTCTTTTTCCTGAGCGATTAATGAAGAAAAAGAAAACAAGAATAGGAATAATAAATATCTCATTTAATTAAATTTACGTTTAAATGAATAAAAATTAAATAGGTTAACTTTATTTGTATAAAACAAAAAAACCGACAATTGTCGGTTTAAATCATAACTACTAAAAACAAATCTATAAGATCAAACTTACTTAATACAAATGTACTTTATAAATATGTAATTCAAAACAAGTATTTATACCTGTTTTTTACTTGTTTTATTTCTATTAAAATTCTTTTTCTTAGCCTTTGGATTTGTTTTTGTTTTATCCGATTGTGGTTTTCTACTTTCATTTCTTGGTGGCTTCTCCACTTTCAACACTTCAAACACTTCCATAGGATAAAAATGAGCATCGTTCACATTGATTTTCAATTGAATTAGTTTCTCAATATCTTTCAAATATGCTTTTTCCTCATAATCACAAAAAGAAATTGCTTTTCCAGAATTTCCAGCACGTCCAGTACGACCAATACGGTGAACATACGTTTCAGGAATGTTAGGTAATTCGTAATTTACAACAAATGCAAGCTCTTCGATGTCGATGCCTCTAGCCGCTATATCTGTAGCAACCAAAACACGTATTTCTCCAGTTTTAAAATTTGCTAACGCTTTTTGACGAGCATTCTGTGATTTATTACCATGAATAGATGCTGCTTTTATTTTTTGCTTTTCTAAAAAACGAACCACTCGATCGGCTCCGTGTTTCGTTCTTGTAAATACCAACGCTGCCTTGATAGTTGTATCTTGTAGAATATCAACCAATAATGCAGGTTTATTCTTTTTGTCAACAAAATAAACTTCTTGCGAAATAATTTCTGCAGTAGAAGAAACAGGAGTCACCTCTACCCTTTCAGGATCTTTTAAAATAGAAGAAGCCAACTGCATTATTGTTGGTGGCATGGTTGCTGAAAAAAACAAAGATTGCCTTTTTTCAGGAATGATTTTTATGATTTTTTTCACATCATTTACAAACCCCATATCCAACATTCGATCTGCTTCGTCTAGTACAAAAAACTGTAATTGATTCAATTTAATAAATCCTTGTCCGATTAAATCCAATAAACGACCTGGTGTTGCTATTAATACATCCACACCATTTCTGATTGCATTTACTTGCGAACTTTGTGTCACACCACCAAAAATAACCGTATGCTTGATTTTCAAATTTCTACCATAACTGGCAAAACTTTCACCTATTTGTATCGCTAACTCTCTTGTTGGTGTAATTATTAATGCTTTTATTCCTTTTTCTCTTTGTTGTTGACTCAACATCTGAATGATAGGTATAGCAAACGCTGCTGTTTTACCTGTTCCGGTTTGAGCACACCCTAATAAATCGGTACCTTCTAATACAATTGGAATTGCTTTTTCTTGAATTTGTGTTGGATTTGTATATCCTTCTTCGTTTAAAGCCTGAAGAATCGGCTCGACTAATTGTAATTCGTTAAATGTCATAGATATAATTAAGCTCCATTTTATGTATTTAAAATGTAAGCATAACGAAGATACACTTTAATTTAGAGAATTCATATCAAAATAATTTAGTCATTTCTAATCCATCTTGGTTCACCATCAAATTTCCATCCAACTATTCCTTGCTTGGAAGTTAAAAACACAGTATCAAAGCTCGAATTAGCATTATCTATTGAATTAGAAGTTGTAGTACAAAAATATACACTATCAAATTCGTTACCAATACTATAATTTATCATTTTTAAATTTGATAACAACTCATAACCAAATAATTTTTTTCTGGAATTATTTTTTGAAAAGCTAATACTAAAATAGCTTTGATGAATAAATCTATTAGTTACAAAATGTTGTATTTTATAATTATTACTATCATTACTCGTAAGAATTGCACCATATTGTGAATAATGATAAATATCTCTTACACTTCCCCATTCAGCTCGATCTCTAAATTGAAAAGAGTCTAACTTAAACTGCGTAAAAAATTTTATTTCTAAATTTCCTTCTGAGACATAATTAATCGAATCATTGGGATATACGTTTATAGTTTTCATATCGTCATCCGTTAATTTCGGTGAATAAATATGATTGTTTTTTACTTTGGGACAAGCTGTCAAGGTTACAACTAGAATCACAAACAACACAAAACGAATTGGTAGATTCATATTATTTTAATTTATTTAAATAAATGTAAATAATTTATTTAAAGGATAAATTAGTACGATCAAAAATACCACTTTTAGGGTATTCACATCACCAAAAATAGTACAGCCCCAACTTAAACGTATTCACATGCGCATCCACAATATACTTGATTTCTTTGCTATACCCTCCTCCCATTGAACATACAACAGGTACATCCAATCGTTTTGCAAACTGAAAAACCATTTCATCACGTTGTTTACAGCCTTCCATCGAAACACCTAATTTTCCTAAAGCATCTGTTTTGAGTATGTCTACTCCGCATTGGTAAAAAATAAAATCAGGGGTAAATTGATTTTCAATTTGTTGTAATTCATCTTTGAGTAAGTTTAAATACGTCTCATCATCGCAACCATCTTCCAAAAGCACATCCAAATCGGATAGTTCCTTTTGTAAAGGATAATTATTACGACCGTGCATACTAAAGGTAAAAACTGCTGGTTCGTTTTGGAATATTTCAGCAGTTCCGTTCCCTTGGTGAACATCTAAATCGATGATTAATACCTTTTCGACTGATGTATAATCCAACAACCATTTAGCTGCAATTGCTTGATCGTTTAACAAACAAAACCCTTCCGCACGATTACTATACGCATGGTGTGTTCCTCCTGCGACATTAAACCCAATCGATTTATTTTCATACGCATACTTTGCAGCTAAACGCGTACCCTCCATTATCCGAAATTCACGCTCAATCAATTGTGGAGAATGTACAAATCCACTTACACGCTGTTCTCTGGGGGTCAATGTACATTGCATTAATCTTTCCACGTATACCTCGTCATGCACTTTTAACACATGTTCCAACGGAACCAAGCCTGGTGAAATAAGTTGCTCTTCCGAAATCACTCCTTCATACAACAATTGCCGCGGTATCAAATCGTATTTCTCCATCGGAAATTTATGATTTTCAGGCACTGGATGTATGTAAATGGGGTCGAAGAAAACGAGCATTGAGATTTTTTGTTTTAAAATTATATACAGTTAAAAAATTATTAAAAACACAAAAGTAATAGTTAACAAGTAAATAAATAACACTTCTGTTATGGTTAATATTTATAATCTATTGATTTCAAATATGAAATCCTATTCCTTTGTAATCTCTCTGGCAATTGCCTCCACCGCAGGACAAACGGAAATATTTCGAACTGTTAAATCCAAAATCTGATACATGTTTTTGCGGTCCGTATGAGGATATTCACGGCATGCCATTGGTCTGTCTTCGTAAATAGAACAGGTATTATCAGCATTCAAAAAAGTACAAGGAGAAGATTGTAACACATAATCCTGCTCTTCATCCATGCGTAAATATTGCTCGACAAACTTTTGAGATTTCATTCCCAAGCGCTTCGAAATACGATTAATATCTACATCTCTAAAAATAGGACTGGTTGTTTTACAGCAATTCGCACACGCCAAACAATCTCTTGTTTTGAATTCTTTCGCATGTGATTCATGGAAAAGTTCATCCAATTTACGTGAATTCATTTTCTTTAAGCCCAATAGTTTTTTCTTCATCGGTGCTAAAGCATCTGCCTCTTGTTTACGTGGTCTTCTACTCATGATTTTTAGATATGTCATTTTTTAATCTCCTCCCTTGTTTACACTGAGTTTATCGAAGTAAGGGAGGATAAAGGAAGGGTGAATAAAATTATAAATTGAAATAGGCTTTAATCACCTCCCCTAATCCCTCCTCAAGGAGGGAAAAGATTAATTTTATTTATCTTATCAACTATAATTCAAAATCTATCGAAGGACAAATTAAAATATCTTCCCAGGATTTAAAATTCCCTTAGGATCAAAAACGTTTTTGATTGAACGCATTAAATCCAATTGAACTTGATTAAATGCGATTGACATATAAGGTTTTTGAACTAATCCTATTCCGTGTTCACCTGAAATAGTTCCACCTAATTTGACAACTTCAGTAAACAACTCAGAAATTGCTACCGTTAATTGATTATTCCAAAAATCATCTGATAAATCACCCTTGATAATATTTACATGCAAATTCCCATCCCCAGCATGTCCATAACATACAGACTTAAATCCGTATTTATTACCAATAGTTTTGACTGCTGACAATAACTTAGGTAATTCATATCGAGGAACTACTGTATCTTCTTCTTTATAAACAGAATGTGCTTTTACTGCTTCACCTACTTTTCTACGCAACTTCCATAATTGGTCTTTTTGTGCTTGACTATCTGCAAACATGACTTCATCGGTATCATAATTTTCCAATACCATCATAATATCCTCACAGGACTTCATTAATGCATCCACATCAAAGCCATCAACTTCTATTAATAAATGGGCAGCATGATTTTCTTTTACTTCGATTACGGATTCTGTTTCGTATTTCATCGTCCACAACAAAGCATCTCGCTCCATAAATTCCAATCCACTTGGTGTAATACCTGCTCTAAAAATCGCGGCAACTGCTTCACATGCTTTTTCAGCATCGAAAAACGGCACTAACATCAATAAATCATCCGTTGGATGTGGAATTAAACGCAAAACAATTTTTGTAATTATTCCCAACGTTCCCTCACTTCCAACTATTAATTGTGTCAAATTATATCCAGTTGCATTTTTTAAAACGTTCGCACCAGTCCAAATAACCTCACCATTCGGCAAAACCATTTCCAAATTCAAAACGTAATCCTTAGTAACCCCATATTTTACAGCTTTAGGTCCTCCAGAATTTTCAGAAACATTTCCACCTATAAAACAACTTCCTTTACTGGCAGGATCTGGTGGATAAAACAAACCAAACTCACGAACAGCTTCTTGTAACACTTGCGTGATTACTCCTGGTTCTGTTGTCACCTGATGATTTTTTTCATCTATTTCAATAATATTATTAAAACGCTCCATTGACAAAACCACACCACCATACACAGGTAATGCTCCACCACTCAAACCAGTACGGGCACCAGATGGAGTTAATGGAATTGAATTCTTATAACAATAAGACATAATTTGAGAAACTTCACTCGTTGTTTCAGGTTTCAATACCAGTTCAGGGATAAAAATTAAATCCTCAGTATGATCTTTACTATATTCTTTACGAAGATCTTCCTTGGTGACACAACGATCATTCAAGATGCTTTGAAAAAAAACAATATCTTTTTCAGAAATCTTTTGAAACAGCATACACTAATTGTTATTTATACAAAATTAAGAAAATCATTTAGGTAGATGTAATTGAGAAATAGAGAATTGTAATTTACAGTTAAAATTAAAACCGATTATTCTAGATTTAAAAATTTTCCTTTACCAAATTCTTGAACATTAAATAAAGCAGGAATCCCTTTATATAAAACATTTCCATCCGATTCTATCCTTCCCAAGACATCAATACCAGATGTATTAATATACATATTACCAAATCCTTGATTTAAAAAATTAACAGAATCTCTAATAATTAATTTAGTTACGTCAAAAGTATTAAAAGAGTGATTAGTAAATTTAGCTTTATTCGTAGTGCCAGATAATAATAATCGACCGGTAGCATTTGTTTTGTTAATATATAGCTCTTTCGATTTAATTTTCAATTCTAAATTACCCCCAGAGTTTCTTACCATAATAGTACAATAATTTGCAGAAATTGTATCTATTGAAAATAAATTTTCTGTACCTTCATAATAAATATTAGATAATTCTCTAATATGAATTTTAGCAATGACATTTTTGTCATACCCTCTTAAAAATCGACACTTGTTATTATTTTTTATTGTCAAAGCACTATCCGAAACAGAAAAACTAATAAATGGATATAAATTTTCACCACATGATATATCAATGTAATTCAACGAATCTCTAACTAATTCATAATCTATATTTTGATATAAATTTAGAGCTGTAAAATCACCCAAGTAAACTGTTTTATTTACAATCTTTCCTGATGATTTAAAACATGGTCGTTCTTCAGTTTTTTTGCAAAATAAAAAACTAAATATAATAATTAAAACAAAGAAAGTTCTTTTAAACCAATTCAACTTCTTCTTTATTTAAAACGAACTCTTTTTCACTTTTTGCAATCACAACGGACGCTAAACAGTTCCCTAAAACATTAACACTAGTTCTAGCCATATCCATTAAAGCATCAACAGCTAAAATTACACTTGCTTTTTCTGGATCTAATCCCATGGATGCAACTGTACCCGCTAAAATTACAAAAGAAGCACCTCTAACACCTGCTACACCCTTACTAGTTAACATCAGTACAAGACAAATTTGAATTTGTTGTCCTATTGACAAATTAACACCACACATTTGAGCAACGAAAACAGATGCCATTGATAGATATAAAGTAGTACCATCCAAATTGAAACTGTAACCTGTTGGGATAACAAAACCAACAATTTTCTTTGGTACTCCAAACCTTTCCATATTTTCCATCGCTTTAGGTAAGGCAGCTTCACTACTAGCTGTAGCAAATGCAAGAGTTACAGGCTCTGTCACTTCTTTTATAAATCTTCTAATTGGAACTTTTACTGCGAGTGCAATAGGTAGTAAAACTAATAAAACAAATGCAACCAACCCGACATATAAAGTTCCTACAAGTTTCATCAAACTGAATAAAATATCAGTTCCAGATTTAGCAACAGTACTTGCCAAAGCACCAAAAACTGCCAGAGGTGCAATATACATTACTATGTCTGTAAATTTAAACATCACTTCACTCAAAGATTCACAAAAATTTAACATTCTTTGTTTGTGTGTTATATTTTGGAGCATTGAAATACCAATCGCAAAAATGATTGAAAATACGACAACTTGTAACACCTGATTTTCTGAAATTGATTTTGCAATATTTTCAGGAAACATATCAACTAAATGATCTTTTGCAACGTGAGTTTGTTCTAATAATTCTGCAGATTTCTCTTTATTTGCAGAAGATGCTTCTACCTTCACTCCCACACCTGCCTTACTTAAATTTATAGAAACTAACCCCACAAACAATGCTAATGTGGTAACTATCTCAAAATACAAAATACTTTTAAGTCCAATCCTACCTAACTGCTTAATATTACTATGACCTGCAATTCCAACAACTAGTGTAGCAAAAATAAGAGGAGATACAAGTGATTTTATTAAACGAAGAAAAATTTTGCCAAATCTTTCTGATTCAATTGCAACAGCTGGTAAATCTATCCCAACTTCTACAGCTAAAATCATACTTGAAAAAATCCATAAAGAAAGTTTTTTACGTTTAAATGTCACAATGAATAATAAAGCCAGAAGTAAAGCTCTTGAGATTTTAAAAAAGTAAGAATTGAAAGTAGGAAATTTTCCTTCTAAAAAAAATAAAAAGCCTGTTAAACAAAAAAGTGTTACGTAACTGATAATAGAAGTGAATATTTTCATCTTTAATGATTTTATTAGATTTCAAAAATACAAATTAAAACTGATGTTTTTAAACAGACAAATCAGAAGGTAAAAAACTAATTATAAATATTATACGTTCAAATGAATTTAATTTATTAAACAATTTATTATTATGTATTGTTGATTTAAAGATTATTACTAATATTGTGACACCAAAACATCATTTGGTAATCATCCACTAAATTTTATTGTTATAATAACATTAATCACAGCAAATTATCTTTATGGATATTAAAGAACTTGAAAGTAAAAAACTTTCAGATTTAAGAGTCATTGCTCAAACCCTTGGAATTGAGAACGCTGAAACATTGAAGAAATCTGAAATATTAAATCAATTGAATCAATTAAGTAAAACAGATGAAAATTCTAATTCTACTTCTGAAATTGATTCCAAAACAGCAAAACGCGTTAGAAAATCTGTAATAAAATCATCTGAAGAAGTAAGTTTGTTTTCAGAAGATTCCATTAAAGGTAATATTACTGAAAATGATAAAAAAGGTAGAAAACGTCTGACCGAAAAACATGAAGATTTAAATATAACATCAGAATCGGAAAATAAGCAAACAAACACCGGTGAAGTATCTAAAATTGAAGATTCAAAACTAGAGATTGATACTGAGAATAAAAATACAACGGATCCTGAAAGACAACAAAGAAGACCTCAACATAATAACCAACGGAACGATCAGAACAGACCTCAACATAATAACAGAAATAATAATCAAGAAAATAGAACTCAAAGACCTCAACATAATAACCAAAATCAGAACACAAATCCTAATCAACTTGCTACAAAACCTGAAGAAAAGGAGGAAGAAATAAGATATGATTTAGCTGGTATAGTGAGCGCTGAAGGTGTACTTGAAGTAATTCAAGAGGGTTTTGGTTTTTTACGTTCTTCAGACTACAACTATTTACCATCACCAGATGATGTATATGTATCTCAAAGTCAAATCAAATTTTACGGTTTAAAAACAGGAGATACCGTAAAAGGAACTATCAGACCCCCTAAAGAAGGAGAGAAATTTTTCCCACTTGTTAAGGTAGATTCAATTAATGGTAGACATCCTTCTTATATTCGAGACAGAGTACCTTTCCAATATTTAACACCATTATTTCCAAATGAAAAGTTCAAATTGACAGGTCATAAAGATGAATCTATGTCAACAAGAATTATGGATTTATTTGCTCCTATAGGTAAAGGACAGCGTGGTATGATTGTAGCACAACCTAAAACTGGTAAAACAATGTTACTTAAGGATGTTGCGAATGCAATTGCAGCAAACCACCCTGAAGTATATTTAATTGTACTTCTTATAGACGAACGTCCTGAAGAGGTTACAGATATGGCAAGAAGTGTAAAGGCTGAAGTTGTCGCTTCAACTTTCGATGAACCTGCTGAAAGACATGTGAAAGTTGCCAATATCGTACTAGAAAAAGCAAAAAGAATGGTAGAATGTGGACACGATGTCTGTATTCTCTTAGATTCTATAACCCGTTTAGCACGTGCTTACAATACTGTATCCCCTGCTTCAGGTAAAGTTTTATCAGGTGGTGTAGATGCTAATGCATTACACAAACCAAAACGTTTCTTTGGTGCTGCCCGTAAAATTGAAAACGGAGGTTCTCTTTCAATTATAGCAACGGCTTTAACTGAAACTGGTTCTAAAATGGATGAGGTAATTTTCGAAGAATTCAAGGGTACAGGAAATATGGAATTACAATTAGATCGTAAGATTGCAAATAGACGTATTTTCCCTGCTATCGATATAACTGCATCGAGTACTCGACGTGATGACTTATTGGTAAAGAAAGAAGTATTACAACGTGTTTATTTATTAAGAAGACATATTGCAGATATGAATCCAGTAGAAGCAATGGAATTTTTAAAATCTCAAATGGACAATACTTTGTCAAATGAAGAGTTTTTAGCATCAATGAACAGATAATTAAATTAAAATGAAAAATTCAGTATTAATCGGTGTGTTTTTTGCATTTATTTGGGGTGCAATTAAATTTCTATTTCATACAGATTTAAATAAAGCAATAAATCCATTTGTTTTACTGAATATATTTTTTTTACTATTTGCTATTGCATTGGGTCTTTTCTTAATTAAGAAAAAAGAAGGTTATTTATCAGGAAATATAATATCAGATTTTAAAAAAGCGATGGGTATAGGCTTACCCTATACCTTAATCGTATCAGGATTTATCTATTATTACTATGCAACTTTCAATCCAATGTATGTTGAAAATAAAATTAAACAAACCTATGAGTTAATTGATCAATCTATTGACAATCCAAGTAAACTGAAAGAACTAAAAAAACAAAAACCGGAATTTGAGGTAATGTCAAAAGAACAATTAAGAAAAGAACTTAAAAAAGGCCCTGCAAATATGTATTCAGCAAAAGCAACTGGTCTATTAAGTTTGCTATCTATGATGTTGCTTACAACTTTTTACAGTATTTTAATATCTTTGATTTACAGAAAAATACTATTCAAAAGATTAGCTGATTAATTATCTCCTGCGAATAAAAATTTATTTGGACTTACTAATTGGGTCTTGACTGCATACATTACAATTCCTGCAGTGTTTTTTACCCCTAACTTTGACATTATGTTTTTTCTATGGGTATTGATTGTGTGATTACTCAAAAAAAGTAATTCAGCAATTTGAGCATTTGTCTGGCCTTCAGCAATTAATTTAATAATTTCACATTCTCTTTCAGATAATAGTACCGGTTCACAGGAAAAAGATTCGAAATCGATATCTTCAACATTAATTTGAGCCCGTTGAATAGTTTCTAAAATCTGTCCACAGAAAAATTTATTACCTTGTTCTGTTTCTTTTATTGCATTTATTATTTCAGAAATATCACAGTCTTTTTTGACATAACTTTTGACTCCGCTTCGTAAAGCATCAACAAGTGTCTGTGCACTTTGCTCTGGTGTGATTGCAACAAATTTTACTGATGGATGTTGATTTAAAACTTTAGGAATTACATCAATATCAAATCCAGGAGATGTATAATCAATTAATATT
>CANHVK010000054.1 GCA_947464135.1 Flavobacteriia bacterium
TAAATTCCAAGAATGAGCTTGATTACGATTTGATTTTAAATACAGAACAAAAAATCCCCAAAAATATTCACCATTTTAATTTAGATAGTATTGAAATTAAATCAAATGTAGATTTAAAATGTGAAAAAGGTAGTTTGATTTTGAATAGTGATGTTCCATTAATCGATGTCAAACCGTGCTTGATTTTTTTGTCGAAAGTTAAAAAAGATACTATTTGGAAATCAGATTTGGAAATAATTTATCCAACTGAGAAGACCGTTGACTTTTCAGGTGCTAATGGGAAAAATGGAAAACAAGGAAGTAATGCAGTAAATGCTTCTCAAAGCGGTGAAAATGGAGCTAATGGAGCTAATGGAGGAAGTGCAAAAGATGTGTATGTATATGCTCAATTTTATTCTGTTAACAATCAGGATTTTATAGTTTTAACTTTAGAGTCTGATGGATTACGTGAAACCAGTTTTTTACCGAAAAATAATGCGCGAATTTCAATCTATGTGAAAGGAGGTAATGGAGGTAATGGTGGGAAAGGTGGAGATGGAAAAGATGCTGCATTTCCTGTTACAACTACTAGTAAAGATGGTAAAACTTCGACGACTCAACCTTCTGTTTATGGAGGAAATGCTGGTAGTGGAGGAGATGGAGGTCACGCAGGAAGAGGTGGTAATGTATATCTTTATTTAGATGATAAATTATCTGATTTAAGAAATAATATACACATTGAGAATCGTGGTGGTTTGTCTGGAATCGGTGGTGTATCAGGTAATGCCGGTAGAGGAATGAATTCGAATGGAAAATTGGGTGGTATTTTTAATTCAAATAATGGAAGAAATGGTCGAGATGGAAGAAATGGTGAAGTTGGTTTAGATGGTAAAGTTGAAGGGCCAATATTTTTAAGTTCAGACGAATTAGTGAAAAGATTTACATTTTTAAAAAAGTTTTAAATGACAAGAGAAAGGATTATTAGTGCTTTTAGTGCATTAGGTAAGGTAGTATATAGTGTTGGTAACCAGAAAGAATGGGTTGGTTATGAATTAGGGGTGACTGAAGATGAGTATAAAGCGCTTCAAGAAAATGTGAAAAGACAATTTCAGTGGAATGGTTGGTTTACTGAGGATGCAGTATGTCACGTTTTAAAGGTTTGGGGTCAACAGTTGAAAGAGGAAGTACTTACTGAATTTTCATCTAATTATTCTTTCTCGGCAAAACCTAAAAAAGTTGGTGTTATTATGGCAGGAAATCTACCTTTGGTAGGTTTTCACGATTTTTTATGTGTTTTATTATCAGGAAATTCAATTGTTGTTAAGTTAAGTTCCGATGATAAAACCTTGTTACCAATGCTAATTCAAATTCTATATAAGTTTGAACCTGATTTAAAAGATTTGATTTCTATACCAGATGGGAAGTTAGGTGAAGTAGATGCTATGATTGCAACGGGAAGTGGTAATTCAATGCGTTATTTTGAAAGTTATTTTGGTCATTTACCACATATTTTTAGAAAAAACAGAACTTCTGTTGCTATTTTAACAGGAAATGAAACTACCGAAGAATTAAAAGCGCTTGGAGAGGATATATTTACTCATTTTGGTTTAGGTTGTAGAAATGTTTCTAAATTATTGATTCCGAAAGATTTTGAATTAAATCGTTTTTTTGAGGCTATTATTGATTTTGGACCGATTATAAATCATCACAAATACGCAAATAATTACGATTACAATAGAGCTATATACCTAATGAATTTGGAAGAAATCCTAGATAACGGGTTTTTGTTGTTGAAAGAAAGTGATGAGTTATTTTCACCTTTGGCGATGTTGTATTATCAACGATATGAAAATAAAGAAGAAGTTCAATCATTTTTAAGTAAATATATTGATGATATACAGGTGGTTGTAGGTGAGGGGTATGAAAAGTTTGGTCAAGCACAGTGTCCACTATTGACTGATTATGCTGATGGTATCGATACAATGGATTGGTTAGTCAAATTGTGAGTAAAATATTCAATTGGTCAAAACAATCTTTCTCATTATTGCTTATTTTAGCGGTGCATTTTGAATTTGGAATACAATGAAAGTATCTTACAATTGGTTGAAAGATTATGTTAAAACAAATTTATCTCCTGATGAATTAAGTAAAGTTTTGACAGATACAGGTTTAGAGGTTGATGGAATTGAGAAAATCGAAAATATTAAAGGTGGTTTAGAAGGGGTATTTGTAGGTGAAGTTCTTTCTTGTGAAAAACATCCTGATGCTGACAAATTGAAAGTTACAACAGTTTCTGTTGGTGGTGAGCCTTTACAAATTGTGTGTGGGGCGCCAAATGTTGCTATTGGACAAAAGGTGATATGTGCTACTGTTGGTTCAGTATTATATCCGAATCCAGATGAACCATTTAAAATCAAAGCTTCTAAAATTAGAGGGGTTGAGTCTTTAGGGATGTTGTGTGCTGAAGACGAATTAGGTATGGGTAACTCCCACGCAGGAATCATTGTCTTAGATCAAGAAGCAAAAGTTGGAACTCCAGCTGCTATTTATTTTGAATTAGAAGAAGATTATCAAATCGAAATTGGATTGACGCCAAATCGGGCTGATGCAATGGGTCACATTGGTGTTGCTCGAGATATAATTGCTTATCAAAATGTGCATCAAAATGCTCAATTAACATTAGATTTTCCGGAAGTAGAGGAAATTTCAGCGAAAAATCAACAAGTTATCGTTTCTGTATCGGTTGAAGAACCAGAACTTTGTCCTAAATATATTGGTGTAAGTCTTCAAAATGTCGAAGTTAAACCATCTCCGAATTGGATGCAAAAAAGATTACGCGCAGTTGGTCTATCTCCGATAAATTCAGTTGTTGATTGCACAAATTATGTGATGCGTGAATTAGGAACTCCTTTACACGCTTTTGATTCAGATAAATTAGAGGGTAAAATAGTTGTAAAAAAAGCTATAGCGGGTGATAAATTTGTCACTTTGGATAGTGTTGAAAGAACCTTGTTTGAAGATGATTTAATGATTACCAACGGAAATAAAAATCTTGCTATAGCTGGTGTTTTTGGTGGTTTAGACTCTGGAATTTCGTCTGAAACTAAGAATATTTTTATTGAATCTGCATATTTCAATCCAGTTTCAGTCCGTAAAACAGCAAAACGTCATTCTTTGAATACGGATGCAAGTTTCAGATATGAGCGAGGGGTAGATCCAATGATGACTGAATATGCACTTAAAAGAGTGGTTTCTTTAATTCAGTCAATTTGTGGAGGTGAAGTTTCTATGAATGTTGCTTCTGTTGTGAATGAACAATTTTCAAGTAAATCGATTGATTTTGATGTGAATAGATGTAATCAAATTATTGGTCTAGAAATTCCGAATGAAAAGATTAAATCAATTCTGTCAAATTTAGATATTCAAGTAACAGAAGAACATGGAAACCATTGGAAATTAGCTGTTCCGCCTTATAGAGTTGATGTAACTAGAGAAATAGATGTTGTGGAGGAGGTGCTTCGAATTTTTGGGTTTAACAATGTTCCTTTACCTGAAAAATTAAATACTACGATTACTTTAAGAACCAAGCCAGATACGGATAAAATTCAAAAGTCAGTTTCTGAATTTTTAGTTGGATTAGGTTATAGTGAGATGATGAATAACTCATTAACATCTTCTGCTTATATACAAAAATTTGGTAATGAAGCTTTTGCTTCTGCAAATAATGTTGAGATGTTAAATCCTTTGAGTAATGAATTGGATGTAATGCGCCAAACTTTAATTTTTAGCACACTAGAATCTATTACTCACAATCAAAATAGACAGAATTCTGATTTGAAGTTATTTGAATTTGGAAAAGTGTATCGAAAAGAAGCTGAAAACTATATAGAGAACAAACGATTAGTTTTTGGGATAAGCGGTAGAAGAGAGTCAGAACAATGGAATAGTTTGAATGATAAAGTTTCTTTTTATTCAATTAAAGGATTAGTTACGGCGTTGTTTACCAGAATGGGATTGGATTCATTTTTATCTGAAAATCAATTAGAAAATAGTTTGTTGGAAGATGGAGTTTCGTTATACATTTTGAAAAAGAAAGTCGGTCAGATGGGATGGGTTTCTGATGCAATGAAAAAGCATTTTGGTATTAAACAGCCTGTTTTTGTTGCAGATTTAGATTGGGATATGTTTATAGACCAATTGAAATTAGTAAAAGTTATTTATAAAGAACTCCCTAAGACTTTTGAGGTAAGAAGAGATTTTTCATTGTTGTTAGATGAGAAAGTGCGTTTTTCTGATATCGAGAAACTTGCTTTAGGAGTTGATAGAAAAATTTTAAGAAAAGTTGGATTATTCGACGTGTATGAGGGGAAGAATTTAGATGCAGGAAAAAAATCATATGCGGTTTCTTTTCATTTTCAAGATGCAGAGAAAACTCTGAAAGATGAGCAAGTTGACGGAATTATGAATAAAATTCGTCAAGAATTAGAAGGTAAATTAAATGCCCAATTAAGGTAAGAAATAGACTTGCGACAATGGAGAAACAAGTTATATTAGATGAAAAGCAATTTGAGTTAACCTTAAATAGGCTTTGTTATCAATTGATTGAAAATCATAATGGTTTTGAAGATACAGTTTTAATAGGATTACAACCAAGAGGAATTCACGTTTTGAATCGTTTGAGAATCAAATTAGAAGAGATTTTAGGTCATAAAGTGATTTGTGGTCAGTTGGATATTACATTTTACAGAGATGATTTTAGAAGGAGAGAAAAGCCAATTATTCCAAGTGTGACAAACATTGATTTTATTGTAGAAAATAAAAGAGTGGTTTTGATTGACGACGTTTTGTTTACAGGAAGAACAATTCGTTCTGGTATCGATGCAATGATGGCGTATGGTAGACCAGCGAGTGTTGAGTTGTTAGCGTTGGTAGATAGAAGATTTAGAAGGCAATTACCAATTCAAGCAGATTACGTTGGAAAAACGATTGATACATTAGCAACGGAGCGTGTTAATGTTGAGTGGAAAGAAGTTGAAGGCGAAGATAAAGTAGTATTATTTACCCAAGATAAATAAGGCAATGGAGAATTTAAGTGTAGAGCATTTAATTGGAATTAAAGATTTAACAGAAAGCGATATTCAGTTGATTTTCAAGACGGCTGATAGTTTTAAAGAAATTATCAATCGTCCCATTAAAAAGGTCCCATCGCTTAGAGATATTACCATTGCAAATTTATTTTTTGAAAATTCTACAAGAACAAGATTATCCTTTGAATTAGCTCAAAAACGTCTTTCTGCTGATATTATAAATTTCAGTGCTTCATCAAGTTCTGTTAAAAAAGGAGAGACTTTGATTGATACGGTGAATAATATCTTATCTATGAAAGTTGATATGGTAGTAATGCGTCATCCAAATCCTGGAGCTGCAAAATTTTTATCCACTAAAGTAAAAGCTAAAATTATCAATGCTGGTGATGGAACTCACGAGCATCCAACCCAGGCTTTACTTGATGCTTTTTCAATTAGAGAGAGATTGGGAGATGTAGCTGGAAAGAAAGTAGTGATCGTAGGTGATATTCTTCATTCACGTGTTGCTCTTTCTAATATATATTGTCTGCAAAAATTAGGCGCAGAAGTGATGGTTTGTGGTCCGACTACTCTAATCCCAAAATATATTCACGAACTTGGAGTAAAGGTTGAGCATAACTTACGTAAGGCTTTAAATTGGTGTGATGTAGCGAATATGTTACGTATACAGTTAGAAAGGCAAGATATTAAGTATTTCCCATCTTTAAGAGAGTATTCGATGCAGTTTGGATTGAATAAGGAGATATTAGATTCTTTAGACAAAGAGATTGTTGTAATGCATCCAGGACCAATAAATAGAGGGGTAGAAATTACTTCTGATGTTGCCGATAGTAAACAATCTATCATTTTGGATCAAGTAGAAAATGGAGTGGCTATTCGTATGGCTGCAACTTATTTATTGGCTTCAAAAATTGAAAGATAAAATCAAAGTTGTATTAAACTAATTGCTATAGCTAATTATTAGTCTTAATGTAGTATATTTGGTAAGAATTTTTATTGTATGAGTTTTTTAGTTGAAGAATTTGACAAGTATACACTGATTACGTCTAATGTAGAGAAACTAGACGCATCTAATGCTTCTTTGTTAAAAGATGAACTATCTAATTTAAACAAAAAAGGAGTTAATACTTTGATTATTAACTTGTCTTCAACAAAATATTGCGATTCATCAGGTTTAAGTGCAATTTTAGTTGCTAACCGTATTTGTAAAGATACGAATGGAAAATTTGTGTTATCAGGTCTTCAACCAAATGTTTTGAAGCTGATTTCAATATCACAGCTTGATAAAGTTTTAAGTATTACTTCCACTGTTTCTGAAGCGGTTGAAGTTTTACAATCGTAAAAAATGTCTTTTTCTGTAACAATTCTAGGTTCAGGAGCTGCTTTACCTACTGCACAACGAAATCCTACTTCACAATATATAGAATGTAATAATCGTCATATTTTGATTGATTGTGGCGAAGGAACTCAAATGCAAATTCGTAAAGCAGGAGTTAAACTTCAAAAAATCACCCATATATTAATATCTCACTTACACGGCGATCACTTTTTTGGATTGGTAGGTTTGTTAAGTAGTATGCACTTATTAGGAAGAAATCAAGGTTTAACGATTTACGGTCCTGAAGGTTTAGAACAGATAATTCGCCTACAATTAGAAATAGGAGGTAGTAAATTAGATTTTAATTTAGATTTTATTCCACTTTTTGGTAACGAAAATAAGTTGCTTTTTGAGGATAAAATGATTGAAATTCATACTTTTCCTTTAAAACATAAAATCCCAACAAATGGATTTCTTATTAAGGAGAAACAAAAAGAAAGAAGTATAATTGGTGAAGTTTTTAAAGCATCGGGAATTTCATTAATGGCAATTCCTTTTTTTCGAAAAGGTCAAAATTATGTTGATGTATTAGGAGTAGAACATTTTTTTGAAGAATATACCTTTCCAGCTAAATTTCCTAAAACCTATGCTTTTTGCTCTGATACAAAATATACAGAAACAATTTTGCCTTATTTAGCTAATGTTGATTTGCTTTATCATGAAGCGACATTTACAGAGAAAGAGATTGCTAGAGCAAAGTCTACGATGCATTCAACTGCTAAACAAGCAGCACAAATTGCTCAAAAAGCTGGAGTCAAAAAATTATTATTAGGACACCTAAGTGCTCGCTTTGAAAATGATAAAGTTCATTTATCAGAAGCCAAAACTATTTTTAGTAATGTTGTTGTTGTTAATGATTTTGATGTTTATCAAGTTTGATTTTTATTTTATTAATTATCAATAGTTTTACTTTGTTAATACTTATTTTAATTCCTTTTGATTTTTAATTAACCTTTATTTTGATTGATTAATTAGTTTTTTAACTATTATTTTTATTGTATTAACTTGATGAAAATGGTGGAATAATTCGGTTTTTAAATTTTTAACTATTATATTTATGGTTGAATTAATTTTGTTAACTGTTATTTTATGTTTTATCGATCGATTTTAAGAGAGTTAGAGGTTTGGAGGGAGTCACCTTTCAGAAAACCATTAATAATAAGAGGAGCTAGACAGGTTGGTAAAACAACAGTAGTGAACACATTTGGCCAACAATTTGAGCAATATATTTATTTGAATTTAGAGAAAAAATCTGACAGAGATTTATTTGATGAAAATTTAGATATAAACGAAATTGTTGATAGAATTTTTTTAATTAAAGGAATGAAACGTGCTTTGATTAAAAACACATTGTTATTTATTGATGAAATACAAGAGGCTGGTTTCGTTGTTAATCAATTGCGTTATTTTAAAGAAGAAATCCCTGAATTAAATGTTATAGCAGCAGGGAGTATGTTAGAAACTTTATTGGGTAAGAATTTAACATTTCCTGTTGGACGGGTAGAATTTAAAGTGTTAAGACCATTTTCTTTTATTGAGTTTTTACACGCAATTGATAGGATCGATGTTTTAGAACAACTTAATGTAGTTCCATTAAATTCATATGCGTTAGAAGCTTGTTTTAAATTATTTCATACTTATGCTTTGGTTGGAGGTATGCCAGAGGTTTTGAAAAAATATGTTGAAACAAAAGATATTACAGGTTTGGGTGATGTTTTTGATGGGTTATTAAACTCCTATTTAACAGATGCTGAAAAATATGCTAAATCACAAAATCAATTACATTTAATACGTTATTGTATTCAACAGGTAATACCAAATGCTGGAAAACGAATAACATTCTCAAAATTTGGAAATTCAACATATAGTTCAAATGATGTATCTCAGGTGTTAAATGCGTTACAAAAAACTCATTTGATACATTTGTTATATCCTGTTATAGGGTTTGATTTACCATTGGAACAAGATTTTAAAAAATCGCCTAAATTACAATTTTTAGATAGTGGTATCATTAATTATTTTGTTGGATTACAGAAGGATATAATAGGAACAAAAGATTTGAATACTATTTATGAGGGTAAATTAATTGAACATTTTATTGGTCAGGAATTACTTTCGATGCAAACATTGAGTTTAAGAAGTATATATTTTTGGACTCGAGAAAAAAATCAATCTCAAGCTGAAATAGATTTTGTTTATCCTTATGAAAGTGAAGTTGTTCCAATTGAAGTAAAATCTGGACCTACTGGTAAATTAAAGTCTCTTCATTTGTATATGGAGAGTTCAAAAATTAATTATGCTATTCGATTTTATGCAGGTAAAATTCAAGTTGATAAATTATTTACAAAAGAGGGGAAAAGATTTTATTTGTTGAGTTTGCCTTATTTTTTAGTCAGTAAAATAGAAGAGTATATATTATGGCTTAAAAATTATATTGAAAATGATAAAAATGATTTGGTTTTAAAAGTCGAAGAGCCACAGGTATTATATCAACGAATAATTCCAAAAAGACCTAAAGAAGAGATAGCATCTACGATTGATGAATTAACAGAAACTCATAAAGAGATTTTGCGTTTTTGTATGAGTGAACCTAAAAAAGGAAAAGAAATAATTGAAGATTTATTGAGTTTATCTTATCAGACTCGTAATAAAAATATGTATATCAAACCTTTAATAGATTTAGGTTTGTTATCATATACCGATTTAAATTACTTGAAAAGCAAACAGCAGAAATACAAAACTACTAAGACAGGTGTTGAGTATATATCTGAAAGACAATTATCTTTGTTTTAAAATTAGTAGAGATTTGATTACCAAATCTCTACTAATTTATCTTTTGAATTTCTCATCGCATCGCCTTCTTTAATATTGAAAGCATCAAAAAATGCAGG
Organism: Flavobacteriia bacterium; assembly: GCA_947464135.1. Lineage (GTDB taxonomy): Bacteria > Bacteroidota > Bacteroidia > Flavobacteriales_D > Crocinitomicaceae > CANHVK01. The sequence goes on from CANHVK010000054.1 coordinate 9,336, forward strand.
GAAGTTTTTTAATGGCCCATTAACGCGATACATTCCTGGAGAATGTGGGTCATTAGATAATCTATTTTTCAATTCTTGTTCTGTGAAATTTATTTTATATATCTGTGCCATAGCAATAAAGAAACGTTGTTCTGGTGTAAAACCGTATAGTTTATTACCGGATTTAAATTCATTTGTTTTTTTGTAAGCGTTAAAGGCTAAAATAACTCCACCTAAATCAGCAATGTTTTCTCCCATTGTTAGTTGTGGATCAACACAATGACCTTCGATAGGGCAGAAGCCTGAATATGTTTCTCCCAATTGTTTTGTTTTTTCATCAAACTTTGACTTGTCTTTATCATTCCACCAGTTATTAAATCCACCGTTAAAATCGAATTTTGCGCCCATATCATCGAATCCGTGAGTGAGTTCGTGTCCTATAATCATTCCTATTCTACTGTAATTTACTGCGTCTTCTGCATTTTCGTTAAAGAATGGAGGTTGCATTATTCCTGCAGGAAAAACGATTTCGTTATTTAAAGGTTGATAATAAGCGTTAATCATATGAGCAGGCATTTCCCATTTTGATTTATCGACGTCTTTTGAAAGATTGGAGATAGCGTGTTTGAATTCCCATTCTTTGATTTTTTTTGAATTTTCTACATAATTTGATGCATTAAAATCTAAAGCAGTGAAATCTTCATATTTTTGAGGGAATCCAAGTTTTCTTTTGATTGATTGTAATTTTTTTCTTGCTTCATTTTTGGTGCTGTCACTCATCCAGCTTAGTGTGTTTAATCTTTCATCGTAGCTTTCAATTAGAAGATCAACCATTGTATTGATTTTCTTTTGAGCATTTTCAGAGTAATATTTTTGAACAAAACTTTGTCCTAATAACTCACCTATTGATAGGTTTGTTATTTCATTTACAGCTTTATCTGAAAGTGGTTTATCTGTTGATTTTCCGCTTAATATGGTTGAGTAAAAAGAAAAATTGATTTTAGCGATTTTGGATGATAATTTATTTGAATAATAAGAACTTACCTTGCAATAAATATAATCTTTGATTTCTTCCAAAGTCGATGTTTCTAAAATTGAATTTAATTTTTTAAAATAATTAGGTTGACCTATTACAATAAAATCCAATGTAGGTGTCCCTATTTTAGAAAAATAATTGTTGATATTAATAATGGTGAAATTTGATGCAAGTTGTGGTATAGTGTATTTATTATATGTTTTTTCGGGGTCGCGAAGATCAGAAGGATTCATCATTTCTTTGGCTAGTTTTGTTTCCAATGAAACAGCATTTGCAGAAACCCTTTTATTTTCTTTAATACCGAATTCTAATAGTAATGATTCAAGATAAAATTGATATTTTTCTAAAATAGCTTTTTTGTTTTCTTGAATATAAAATTGATTGTTTGGTAAGCCTAGTCCAGCTTGATTAATGTAAAGACTGTTTTTATTGATATTTTTGAAATCTTGTTGAACGTCAACTGAAAAGAATAAATTTATCCCTTGTTTCTGAAAATAAGCAATAATCTCACTTAATTGTTCCTTATTTTGAATGGATTGAATTTTGTTTAGGTCATTTTTTATTGGGGAAATATTTAATGAATTTCTAGCAATTGTATCCATAAAGGAAGCATAGTAATTACCAATCAGTTTTTCATTTGTGTTTTTAGGACTTTTTTTTGCACTTTCTAAAACTTCAATAAGCTTCGTTTTATTGGAGTTGTCTAATTCGTTCATACTTCCCCAACGAGATTCATTGGAGGGAACAGGGTTATTTTTCAACCATTTTCCGTTACAAAATTTATAAAAATCATCTTGTGGACGAATCTTTTTATCCATAAAGGAAGTGTCAATACTTATTTTTTGGGCAGTTGTAATGCTTGATGTTAAAGCAGTAATAAGTAATGTTGAAATTAATTTTTTCATTTTCATTTAATTTATTGTCATTTCAATGTAGTCCCAGTCATATTCTTTATACTCTTTAACTGAACTAAAATGATAGTTTTTGTAAAATTTTTCCAAATATTTTAATGCGTCTATTCGGATTTTTGTTTTGTTATCATTTTCTTGATTATAAATGAATTTGATTGATTCATTTAAAATGTTACTTGCAATTTTTTTTCTTCTAAATTTTTCGTTGACAGCCAATCTGCCTAATGACCATTCTTTATGAACTATGCTTTTAGGTATAATACGGGAAGTTCCGATTATCTCATTATCATCTTTACAAACCAGTAAATGGTAACAATGAGGGTCTATACCATCAACTTCAGGATAAGGGCAATTTTGTTCAATGATAAAAATATCAACTCTAAGTTTTAGAAGATTATGATATTCTATCGTAGAAAGTTCGTTAAAGTGTTTTATTTTAAAAGATAAATTCACAAATCAAGTCTGGATATTACCAACATTGTAAGGTTTTTCAGCTTTTTTATGATTAGCCATCTCAATTCCCATTGAAATTATTTTACGAGTTTCTTCTGGTTTGATAATTCCATCTACCCAAAGTCTTGCTGCTGCATAATATGGTGAGATTTGCTCATCATAACGTGCTTTAATCGTGTTGTAAATTTCGTCTTCTCGTTCTTTAGTAATTTCTTCACCACGAGCTTTCAATGTTGCAACTTCAATTTGTAATAACGTTTTTGCAGCTGCAGCGCCACTCATTACTGCGATTTCAGCTGTTGGCCAAGCTACGATTAAACGTGGGTCGTATGCTTTTCCACACATAGCGTAATTTCCTGCTCCATAAGAGTTTCCAACGATTATTGAAAACTTAGGAACTACAGAATTTGCCATTGCATTAACCATTTTAGCACCATCTTTTATGATTCCGGAATGTTCTGATTTAGAACCAACCATAAAACCTGTTACATCTGTCAAGAAAACAAGTGGTATGTTTTTTTGATTACAGTTCATTATAAAACGCGCAGCTTTATCTGCTGACTCGTTGTAAATTACACCACCAATCTGAATTTCTCCTTTTTTATTTTTAATAACTTCTCTTTGATTTGCAACGATTCCAACACTCCATCCATCAACTCGTCCATACCCACAAATGATTGTTTTTCCGTAATCAGCTTTATATTCTGTGAAATCACTATCATCTACTAACCAATCGATTACTTTTTTCATATCGTATGGTTTTGAACGTTCTACAGGTATAACACCGTGAACATCTTTTAAACCAATTTTTGAAGGAAGAGATTCTATTCTGTCAAAGCCAGCAGTTTCAGATTGACCTACTTTGTCAACCAATTTTCTGATGGTTGCTAAACAATCTTCATCGTTTTCAGTTTTGTAGTCGCATACACCAGAAATTTCAGTGTGAGTAGTTGCCCCACCTAATGTTTCATTGTCAATTGATTCACCTATTGCTGCTTTTACAAGGTATGAACCCGCCAGGAAGATTGTTCCTGTTTTATTTACAATTAGAGATTCGTCTGACATTATAGGTAAGTATGCACCACCAGCAACACAACTTCCCATTACAGCGGCAATTTGTAGTATACCTTGTGAGCTCATTTGTGCATTATTTCTGAAAATTCTCCCGAAGTGTTCTTTATCAGGGAAAATTTCATCTTGCATTGGTAGGTAAACTCCAGCTGAATCTACCAAATAAATGATTGGTAGTCGGTTTTCCATTGCTATTTCTTGAGCACGTAAGTTCTTTTTTCCTGTAATAGGGAACCAAGCACCCGCTTTTACTGTTGCATCATTTGCTACAACGATACATTGTTTTTTGTGAATATAACCAATAACAACTACAACACCGCCAGATGGACATCCACCGTGTTCTTTATACATATCGTAACCTGCTAAGGCGCCAATTTCAATTCTTTCCGAATCTTTATCTAAAAGTAAATCAATACGTTCCCTTGCGGTTAATTTTCCTTTTTCGTGATGTGCAGCGATACGTTTTTCACCACCACCTTTATAAATTTTTTGAAGTTCACTTTCTAGTCGTGAAATTTTCAAACGCATTTGGTCTTCATTTATATTGAATTCCAATTCTTTAGGGTCAATTGCCATAATAGATAATTTGATCTCAAATTTATAAAAATTACCTATTGGCAGGCATTAAAATGAAGGTTTATTTCTTTTTTATTCCACGAAAAAAATCAGTAAGTAATCCACCCATTATCATTCCGTAAATCGAGCTGTTGATTGGATTAGATGTTATCGCGCAAGTTCCACTCGAACAGCCAATAAAGTAGTAATATAATTAACCTGCAATTCCACCAATAATAATCCCAATGAATAAGATAAGGTGTTTTTTTATAAATGAAATCATTTTTTAGATATTGTATTAATTCCAAAAGGTAAATATAAAGGACAAAATTTAATGAAGCTAGTCAGTAAAAATACGGCTGAAAGTATTACTAAAATCATACCTAAAGTTCCTGTAACTACTTTTCCTAAGAATAATCCGGTCATTAGGATTGCTAAACATAAACGAATGATTCTATCCGTTTTTCCCATATTTTGTTTCATAGTTTTTATTTCAAAGTAAATCAAATAATTTAAAATTCAGTGTTACTAAAGTTACGGAACTTAAAATAGAGATATTTTAATTGGTTTAAGCCTTTTAACTAAGTTGTTTTACTTAAATTTGTTTTACTTAAAATTTAAGTTATGTATGGAATTGTAAATAAGGCGATAGAAGAGTTGGTTTCGGAAACTTTTGGTCCTGAAAAATGGATTTTGGTAAAAGAAAAAAGTGGAGTTGATGTTGACTTTTTCATAAGCACAGAACCTTATGATGATTATATAACTTATAAATTAGCCATCGCTGTTTCTGAAGAAATGCAAATGCCATTGAGTGATGTATTGATCGCTTTTGGTGAATGGTGGATTTTGAAAACAGGTAAAGAAAAATATGGATATTTGATGGAAAGTGGGGGTAGTAATTTCAAAGAATTTATTATCAATTTACCATTGTTTCACAATAGAGTAATGATGATTTATCCGAAATTAACTCCACCTGAATTTAAAGTTACTGATATAAAAGAAAATAGTTTGCACTTACATTATTTTTCAAAAAGAATTGGACTACAGGAGTTTGTAAGAGGATTAATACAAGGATTAGCAAAATTCTATGCTTGTGATATTGAGATAAATTTATTAGGTTCAAGAAATGAAAATTCAGACCACGAAGAATTTGAGATAAAATGGAAATAAAATTTTCTGAAGAGCAAATAAATCGACTTTTCCCATTTCATTTAATAGTTGATA
>CANHVK010000055.1 GCA_947464135.1 Flavobacteriia bacterium
CATTTTTATTATTCCAACTACTCGATTGTGTGTAGATTGACGCTACTCCAAGCGCTTTTTTTATAGATTGTAGGTGTTTTAAACAAAGGTTTTCAAAACTAAATCCGCTCCAAGATTTAAATGATTGGCTTTTTTGTATGTTTATCCATGTTCCAGGACCGTTTTGTTTGTTTTTACTTATGTATTTTAAGTAAAATTGACTGTATTCATCTGTAAGTCGATAGCGTTTTAAATGTGATTTATTTTTGTAAAACGTATATTCTTCCATAAATCCAGATTGTATAAGTTCTTCTAACTTTGAACTTGTATCTCCACCACTAGGAAGTCCTGTTTTTTCTAGTAGTTCATTGCGCGTTAGACCTCGAAGTGAAGTGGCTAATGTTTTTACAATCAACAAATGCTTCTCGGAATTATCAAATAGAGAAGCAAATAGCATATTGAATTCAATGGCAAGTTCTCCATTCTGTTGAAAACAAAGTCTATCAATGTTTTGCGCAACACTCTCTGTTGGTTTTATTTTATTCAAATAATGAGGTACGCCGCCAATAATAAGGTATAATTGCGCAATATCATAAAGACTATACTTTACTTGGTTTGCTTTTAAGTAGGATGCAGTTTCTTTTAGTGTAAATGGTAATAATCGAATGCTTTCTGTTAATCTATTGTGAAGACCTCCTTTGTTTTTTATGATGTTTTTTACCATATATGATGCAGCAGAACCACAAATTACGATGATGAGATTTTTTTGTTGAGAAGCGAATTGGTTCCAAAAATTTTCAAAAGCCATCAGGAATTTAGAACCTTTTGATGCAATCCAAGGAAATTCATCAATGAAAATAACTCGTTTTTTTTTCGATTCGTTGCTTTTTATTACGTTTTCTAATACTTGAAATGCGGCAAGCCAAGTGTTAATCTTCTTTGTTTCTAGGAAGTTAAAATTCTTATCAAGTTCATTTCTAAAGTTTTCAAGTTGGTCTTTAGGCGTGCCTTTGTAAAGTCCTGTAATTTCAAAAATAATTTCATCTTTAAAATAATTTCTAATTAAGAAAGTCTTTCCAATTCTTCTTCTTCCGTAAATAGCAATTAATGATGCATCTTTTTTGTCTTTTATTTCGTTTAATTTGTTTATTTCTTGCTCTCTACCTATGATTTTTTTCATTTTTTATTACTTAATTGTTCGCCAAAAGTACGAAATTTTAACACTTTTGGCGGGTTAAAATACATTTTTTTATTAATTATTTTCGCCAAAAGTATGATTTTTTACCACTTTTGGCGTGTTGTATTTTGTTTTATTGTAGTTTGTTAAGTATTCTTGGTAAATAATCGAAAGACTTTAATTTTTTAATCATAATCATTAAATTTGGAGATATAATTAAAAATATGAGTTCTAGAAGTATTGATTTAAAATTGTTAGAGTGTGATAAAGCACTAGAGAATGATAATGTTGAAGCAGCTATAGATTTGTTAGATGATATTCTAGAAGAAAAACCTTCCTGTGCTGCAGCGCACAATACACTCGGTTGGATTTATAAACAAAAATTTTCTGATAGAGAAAAAGCAGAATATCATTATAAATTGGCAATTCAGTTTGATGAAAATTATGGGTATTCCTACGAAAATTATATGTTTTTGCTTCGTGATTTAGGTCGATTAGAGGATTTAGGGCAATTGCTTGAGAAAGCAGAAAAGGTTAGTCAAGTTTCAAAAAGAACTTTATATGATGAGAAAGGTTCTTATTATGAATTATTAGGTGATTACAAAAAGGCGATTGAAAACTACAAGTTAGCTATAAAAATGTCTTTAAATAATGATAATGATGATTTGAAAGATCATATTAAAAGATGTCAGTCTAAAATCAATATTTTTTCATCAAATAGAGTTTTAAAAGCAATCAGAGTTTTATTTGGCTCTGACGATATATAATTTGTTTTACAAGAAAAGAATTTAAAATGAAAAAGATTATTTGTGGTGTACAACAAATGGGGATTGGAGTGCCAGATGTTCAAGCAATTTGGGCTTGGTATAGAACAATGTTTGGAACAGATATCAAAGTATTTGAAGAGGCTGCCCCAGCGCCATTAATGACAAAATATACAGGGGGTGTTGTTCAAGATAGAACTGCAACCTTGGCTTTAAGCCTTGAAGGTGGAGGTGGATTTGAGATTTGGCAATACACTTCTCGTAATACAGAAAAAGCAACCTTTGAAATTCAAATGGGTGATTATGGATTGTATATGTGTAAAATTAAATCAAAAGATGTACAAGCAACATACAATCACATTAAAAACCAAGGTGGGAATATTTTAAGTGAAGTTTCGAAAACACCAGAGGGAAAATTACATTTTATCGTTCAAGATCCAAATGGAAACTTATTTGAAATTGTTGAAGGATTAGATTGGTATATAAATACAGATTTTAAGGGGAAAACAGGTGGTGTTGCAGGATCTGTTATTGCTGTTAGTGATATCAATCGTTCGTTAGATTTATATCAAAATGTCTTGGGTTATTCTACGGTAGTTTATGATGTAACAGATTCATTTCCTGTATATCAAAATATACCAGGTGGAAAAGGAAATTTCAGAAGGGTACTTTTAAGACACCCGGAAGTGAGAAAAGGACCGTTTGCTCAAATGTTAGGGGCATCTGAAATCGAGTTGGTACAATCGATTGATAGAACAGATTGCAGAAAAATTTTTGAAAATCGTTTTTGGGGAGATTGGGGATTTATCCATTTGTGTTTTGACGTGCAAGGAATGAATGCCTTGAAAAAGGAATGTGAAGCAGCAGGTTATCCATTTACGATTGATACAGGAGACACCTTTGATATGGGGGAAGCAGGTGGTCGTTTCAGTTATATTGAAGATGCAGATGGTACTTTGATAGAATTTGTTGAAACTCATAAAGTTCCACTTATAAAAAAAATAGGGTGGTACATTCACCTTAAAAATCGCAATCCTGAAAAACATTTACCAAAGTGGATGTTAAGTTTTATGCGTTTTAGTAGATTTAAAGGATGATAAATAAATACTTCATTTTGAGCATTATTAGTTTGGTAATGTTCTTTTTTGTAGCTTGTAAAGAAGATATTGATCTTTCTACTGATGGAAAAGAAACGGCCGTTGTATATGCACTTTTAGATCAAACTGATTCTATTCATTATGTGCGTATTAATCGTGCCTTTTATGGTGGAACCAATGCGCTAGAAATTGCTCAAATTCCAGATTCGAGTTATTTCAAAAAAGTGGTTGCTACTGTTTATGAAATGTTTAATGGTAAGGTCTTTAGGTCTTGGGTGTTGAGAGATACAACCATTTCAAATAAAGATACAAATGGTGTGTTTTTTGATTCTATTCAAAAGTTATATTATTTTACAACAGATAAAGCTACCGCTTTAAAACCTGGTTATACTTATAAATTAAATATTTCGATTGATAATAAACGGTTTGAAGTTAATGGTCAAACTCAATTAATTCAAAATGCAAAACTTGGAAATCCTGCTTCTGAAGGTAATTCATTTTCATTTGCGTCTACAAATATTGCTAAAGATGGATATTTTTCTACACAAGTGAATGCATCACTCGGATCATCTAAAGCCCTAAATGTTGCATTAGATATTTATGTAAAAGAGTTTAAAGGATCATTAGCTACTATTAAAAAAATCAATTGGAATTTAGGTGATAGAATTAATAATTCTTCAACTTCAGTAGCTGTTGGAGCAAGCGGAGAGAGTTTTTATAAGAAAGTTCTTTCTGAATGTACAGATAAAACAGTTACAAAAAGACAATTGTACCGTTTGGATATTAATGCGATGTTTTGTTCAAGTGATTTTATTGAATATCAAAATAGTTTAACTCCTTCTTCATCGTTAGCGCAAACTAAAAAAGAGTATACTAACCTAACAGTCACTAATGGAATGCGCGTGAAGGGAATATTTGCTTCGCGAAATAATGTTATTGTTCAAAAACTTCCTTTTACTAAATATTCAGCTAGTAATTATTTTAGAGCTATTGATCAATCTTCTATGAAAGAATTGTGTCAAGGTCAATATACAGGTAATTTGAATTTCTGTTCGGATGTTCCTAGTGATTCAAAAGAAACATATTATTGTAAATAATATTCATGTCAGAAAGAAAAACGCTTTTCGCAGATGTGATTTTACCGATTGCGGTTCGTAATGAGTTTACTTACAGAGTTCCTTTTGAGTTAAACGAACAAGTTCAAGTTGGGATAAGAGTAGTAGTTCCTTTTGGAAAAGGGAAATTGTATACAGGAATTGTAACCAACGTCCATGAAGAAATTCCTGCTGGATATCAAGCCAAATACATTGAACATGTGTTGGATGAATGGCCGATTTCTACTCCTAATCAATACCGTTTTTGGAAATGGATTTCCGAATATTATATGGCTCCTATTGGGGATGTCTTAAATGCTGCTCTTCCTACCAATTTTAAATTAGCTTCCGAAACTAAAATCGTTTTACATCCAGATTTTGATATCTCAAAACAATTACAAAACGAACGTTTTATACAAATTGTTGAAGCATTAGAAATTCAGGATTCACTAGATTTAAAACAGATTTCTGAAATCGTTGGAATAAAAACGATTCAACCTATTATCAAACAGATGATGGATTTGAAAATCGTAATTTCAATGGAGGAAGTAAATGATAAGTTTACACCAAAAACCGCTACTTTTTATTTTTTAACAGAACAATACCAACATGAAATAGAATTGCAATCATTGTTGAATACCCTTGAGCTTTCAAAATCCAAGGAAAAACAATTGAATGCATTGATGTTGTTCATTTCGAAACTTCCTGGGGGATATCATTTACCTGTTTCTAAAAAAGAACTAGAAGAATTAGGAGCTTCGACGTCAGCTTTGGATACTTTGGTTAAAAATGGAGTGCTAAAATCAGAAAAGCTACAAATTGACAGAGTAAAATCTTCAGAGAATGAACTTGAATCGATGAAGAATTTATCCGAAGTTCAAACGAATGCATTGAATGAAATTCGCGCTTCATTTGAAACAAAGGATGTTTGTTTGTTGCATGGTGTAACAGGTTCAGGAAAAACAGAAATATATATAGACTTAATTCAAGAGCAATTGGAGCAAGGGAAACAAGTGTTGTTTTTATTACCTGAGATAGCACTTACCACCCAATTGATTCAACGATTAGAAAAACATTTTGGAGAAGCAATAGGAGTGTATCATTCGAAGTTTAATCAAAATGAACGAGTTGAAATATGGAACCATATTCTACATAATGATGCTGTTAAATACCGCATTGTTATGGGAGCACGTTCTTCAATTTTTCTGCCATTTGCTAATTTAGGATTGGTGATTGTCGATGAAGAACACGAAAGTTCATACAAACAATTTGATCCTTCGCCACGCTACAATGCACGTGATTGTGCTATTGTTTTGGGAATGTTACATAAAGCAAAAGTATTATTAGGTTCTGCAACGCCTTCAATTGAAACCTATTTCAATGCAAAGTCTGATAAATATGGATTGGTTGAATTATTTCAACGTCATGGTGGGTTAATGCTTCCAGAAGTTCAATGTGCTGATATCAAAGAGGAAACTCGGAGTAAAACTATGTTGTCTCACTTTTCTTCATTTTTGATGAAAGCGATGGAAGAGGAGTTTAAGGAAGATGGACAAGTCATCTTATTTCAAAATAGAAGAGGGTATACGCCAAGTTGGAATTGTGAAGTATGTAATTGGACTCCACATTGTAAAAATTGTGATGTTTCCTTAACGTATCATAAACATTCAAACACGTTAAAATGCCATTATTGTGGATTTGTCTCTGCACCAGTGGGGACTTGTGGTAGTTGTGGTAGTAATCGTTTGAAAATGATTGGTTTTGGAACTGAAAAAATTGAAGACGAACTTTCGCTTATGTTTCCAGACAAAGTAATTAAACGTTTAGATTTGGATACAACACGTTCTAAAAATGCCTATTCTCAAATAATTGGTGATTTTGCTAGTGGTAAGATAGATGTGTTAATTGGAACACAGATGATTACTAAAGGATTAGATTTTGATAATGTTCATTTGGTCGGGATTTTAGACGCTGATATGTTGTTGAGTCGACCTGATTTTAGGTGCTATGAGCGTGGATATCAATTAATGTCTCAAGTTTCGGGTAGAGCAGGTAGAAAGAAAAAACGAGGGAAAGTGATTATTCAAACAGGACAACCAGATCATTGGATAATTAGTAAGGTAATGGATCATGATTATCATGCTTTTTATGAAAATGAAATTACTGAACGCCGTAATTTCTTTTATCCACCGTTTTATAAAATTATCCAATTGACACTAAAGCATAAGGATAACAATCAATTAGACCGTTCAGCAGCTGAACTAGCAGGTGCTTTGAAACAAGTATTCCATGAACGTATTTTAGGCCCTGAATATGCACTAGTTCCACGAATCAATAATTTTTTCATCAAACAAATTACTATAAAAGTGGAACGTGAAGTTTCCCAAAAACAAGTTAAGGAGAAAGTGCAGGAATTAATAGATGCCTTCTACATTGCTCCTGCGAACAAGTCGGTTCGTATCGCTATTGATGTTGACCCGAATTGATTTTAGTTTCAAATAAAATATCTTTTTTTATTTTATTACCACGGTAAATAATTTGTTTGTATATTTAGTTAAAATTCGAAAGAATGAAACGTGGTGATTTTATAAAACTGGCAACTTTAGCTCCTTTATCTTTTTCGGCAATGAACTTAAATGAATTTCATAAAATAACGAGTTTTCTTTCTAATCAAGGTAAGAAGACACCTGTCCTTTTTACTTCTCACGGAAATCCGATGGAAATAATTGTTCCGAGAGAGCAAAGCCCTTTTTGGACTTCGTTGAATGTATTAGGTAAAGATTTGCGAGAAAAATATGATGTAAAGGCGGCGTTGGTTGTTTCTGCACATTGGTGCACACGTGGAACTTATGTGAATATTTCACAAGAACAAAAGCAAATTTATGATTATTATGGTTTTCCTGATAATTATTACGATCCTAAATACCAAGCTTTTGGTTCACCAGAAATCGCGAAAGAGATAAAACAATATATCCCTGATGTCCAAGAAACTACTGATTGGGGATTGGACCATGGGGCTTGGCCGATGTTGATGCATTTATTTCCAGAGGCAAATATCCCTGTTTTTCAAATGAGTATTAGCTATTACGAAAATCCAGAATATCATTATCAATTAGGAAAGCAGTTGAAAGCTTTACGAGAAAAAGGTGTATTGATTATCGGAAGTGGCGCTTTGATTCATAACTTGCCTTTGGCTAGTCAAAAAATGATGAAAAATGATATGAATGCTTATGGTTGGGAAGCTGAATACGACGGTTGGATTAAAGAACAGTTAAATAATCGAAATTTCAAAGCCATTTTGGAATATGAAACTAGTCACAAATTAGGGAAACTCGCAGCACCAACCCCAGACCATTTTGTTCCTGTTTTATATAGTTTGGGATTAATGGATCCAGAAGAGAATATTCATTATTTCTATGATGGTGCTACGAAATTACCCGCATTTAGTGAACGAAGTTTTGTGATTAGTTAGTCTTAAATCATGTTCCACAAAATGTCTGATAACGATTTTCAAAATCATCAGATGCTAATTGCATAAACTTTTCCTTGTTTTCTTGATACTGATAGGGTTTTTCCAATATCGAAAGCAATTCGCTTATCGCATTAAAATCATTTCTTTCTGCTAAGTTAAATATGGCTTCTTCGACTAAATGGTTGCGAGGTATAAAAACAGGATTTACTCTTGACATGATTTCAAAAGCTTCTTTTTTGTCATTGTATTCCATTTCTAAACGGGTATTCCAACGAAAAATCCATTGTTGAAATTGAGTATCGTCGTAAAGCGAAGTTTCAGGGATTTCAATTTCCTGTAAATACAAAAACGTATTTGTATAGTCCGCTTTGTTTTCTTCCATCCATAAAAGTAAATCTTCGATTAATGCAATATCTTCAGGAATGGATTTTAATAGCCCTATTTTTTTACGCATCATTGATAAATACGCATTTCTGTATTGGTCTATGAATGATTCTAATACGTTTGTTGCAAGTTTAATTGCTGTATTTTCATTCTCGTGTATAAGAGGGAGTAATGCTTGAGCCAATTTTGATAAATTCCATTGTAGAATTGCAGGTTGATTTTCAAATGCATATCTGCCGTGTTGATCGATTGAACTATATACTTGTTGCGGATTGTATTGATGCATAAAAGCGCATGGACCATAATCAATAGATTCACCTGAAATTGAGGTGTTATCTGTATTCATTACTCCGTGGATAAATCCAACGCGCATCCAATTCACAACTAATTGGATTTGTTTTTCTTGGACTGCTTTTAACAATTCTAAAGCAGGGTTTTCAGTATGTATTAGGGTAGGGTAATGCCTTTTTATGGTATATTCAGTGAATTCTTTAAGTGTTTCAATAGGTTGTGAACGAAATACATATTCAAAAGTTCCAACACGAATGTGACTAGCAGCTACTCGAGTCAAAATTCCACCATTCATGGCAAATTGACGATTCACTTTTTCTCCTGAATTTACTATTGCTAAACTTCTGGTTGTTGGAATTTCTAAATGAAAAAGTGCTTCGCTGATTACATATTCTCGTAACATAGCGTATAGCGTTGCTTTTCCGTCACCACGTCTTGAAAATGGAGTAGTGCCTGAACCTTTTAGTTGAATGTCATAAAGGTGATTGGAAGGTGTTCTTTGTTCACCCAATAACATTGCTCTACCGTCTCCTAACATTGTAAAATGACCAAATTGATGTCCTGCGTAAGCCTGTGCTATCGTTGTTGAATCGGGTAGGAATTCATTTCCGCTTAACCAATTTGTCCATTGTTCTTTATCTTTTGAGTCAAACTCTAATCCTAAATTTTGAGCCAATTTTTCATTAAATAAAACCAAACTCGGATTTGGAGAAAATTTACTTTCTTTCAAAGGAGCATATAATGTTTCTGGAAGTTGTTGGTAGGTGTTTTCTAGTTTCCAGCCGAATTTATTGGTAGTCATATTCTTTTTACTTAATTATAGGAAGTTGTTTATTTGTCGATTACTTTTCTACTGATTTTTACAACTAAAACTCGTGGGGTAAATCGAACAATAAAAGCTAAGAATTTATTTAGAATTCCGTGAATCACCACTTGTTTTCCTTTCATCATAGCATCATAACCAAATTGAGCGACTTCTTCAGATGTAGCTAATTTTGAATTCTGAAACAAAGCGCTTTTATCTGCTTTTGCTGCTACACTAAATCCACTTTTTGTAGCACCAGGACATAATGCGGTAACGCTTATTCCGTAATGACTCACTTCGTTGTTTAATGCTTCAGAAAAACTCAATACATAAGGTTTTGTAGCGCAATATACGGTCATTGTAGGTCCCGGAACAAAAGCAGCTGTTGAAGCTACATTCAATATTTTACCTTGTTTTCTTTGAATCATTCCAGGTAAATAGAGTTTTGTAAATTGCGTCAGAGCGGTAATATTCACTTGAATCATATTGCTTTCTTCTAGCCAATCTGTGTGTTCAAATTTACCATACAATCCAAATCCTGCATTATTAATAAGGTAATCAATTTGTATCCCATCGTTTTCTGTTTCTTCGAATACCTCAATTGCTGCATTCGGAACAGCTAAATCTTTTGCAATTACATATACATGAATACCATATTGTTTTTCCAAATCTGACTTTAGTTCTTCTAGTTTTGCTTTATTTCTAGCTACAACAACTAAATTCCCACCTTTTGAAGCATGTATTTTCGCTAGTTCTAATCCAATTCCACTCGATGCTCCTGTTATTAATGCTGTTTTCATATGATACTTATATTATTTTATATTATTTGTTGTTACTTTTTACTCATCACTCTAATACTAACTTAGGCTCTCGAAGTTACGCTTCTTCTAATCCTTTTATCTCAAATTTTTTCATTTTCATAAACGCGTCTACTACTCGTTGCCCTTTTTCAGCCATCAATCTCGGTAAACAAGTTGGGACTATTTGCCATGAAACACCGAATTCATCTGTTAACCAACCACATTGGTTGTAGTGTCCATTTTTACCTAATTTTTCCCAGTAATAATCGATTTCTTCTTGGGTGTCGCAATCAATCACAAATGAGTTTCCAGGTGTAAAGTCGAAATCGTGGGATAATGTGCTACTCATTGCTTGAAAAATAGTTCCGTTTAGTTGATATTGTGCAAACAATAAAGCGCCGATTTCTAATCCTGATTCAGCAGGGTAAGGAGCTTCAAATCGTATTGTAGATGCTTTAAATATAGATGTATAGTGAGTTATTGCTTTTTTAACGAAGGTCTTTTTTTTATTCGCAAATAATAAACAAGGAATAATTTTTTGTTCACCTTCGATATCTTGTGCGTCTAACTGCCAACTATTTCCAAATTTATCTTCAATCCATGCGTATTTAGGTGACCATTCATAAGTATCCAAAGGCATTAAAACTTTTCCGTTTTCTGATAATAGATTAAATATACGTGTCACTTCTTTTTCGTTTCCGGCATATACATACATAGAAACAGCTTGAGTGGTTTTATACATTGGCCCCCCATTTAATCCCATAATTTTAAGACCTTCAATAGAAAATGTGGTTACCATTGGGTTGGATGTTGTTATCGTTGCTTTGTTGAATATAGAACAATAAAATTCGGTTGCTTGTTTTGCATCGTTATTAAACCAAAGACAAGGATAGATTGGATAAGACATACACTATTTTTTCTTAAAAGTATTTATTCTATTTGATTTTAAATTGTTTTATAAGTTACTTTTATTAAAATACACTTTTACATTTTTGTAAAATATACTTTTATATATTAGTAAAATATACTATTGTATTTTGATAAGATAAACTTTTGTATATTTGTAATATATACCTTTAGGTTTTATTAAAATAAATTAATTAGATGTTACTAAAATCAGAAATAGAAGATGTATTTCATGCACAGCAGAAAGCCTTGAAAAAAGACTTGTTGACTTCTCGTAATTATTTGGTTGAAAATACATTTAAAGGAAAACAGGTAGAAGTTATATCTGGTATACGACGTTCTGGTAAAAGCACCTTGATGCGAATGATAATGGCGCACTATGCACCCAATGTGGTCTGTTTTAATTTTGAAGATTCGCGCATATTTGGATTTGATGTCACAGATTTTAAAAAGTTAGACGAAATCATAGGAGATTCACATCCAGTTTATTTTTTCGATGAAATACAAAATGTGGATAATTGGGAGATATTCGTAAGGCAATTGCACGAACGAGGTGAAAAAGTATTTGTAACGGGTTCAAACGCATCTTTATTAAGTAAGGAGTTGGGAACAAAACTTACAGGAAGGTATTTAAGTCATGAGTTATTTCCTTTTGCATACAATGAATTTTTAGAACATACAAACCAAGAAAACAATTTAGATTCGTTTGAAAATTATCGAAAGTGTGGAGGGTTTCCCGAATTTTTAGACACACAAAATACAGATGTTCTTCAAACCTTATTGCGTGACATACTATTTCGTGATATAGCCATACGTTATGGAATACGTAACACCAAAACCTTGTTTGATATCGCTTTACATTTATTAAGTAATGTCGGAAAAGAAACAACGTATAATAGTTTACGCAAGGCCTTTGATGTCGGTTCGACAAACTCTGTATCAGACTACTTGAAATGGTTAGAAGACACATATATCTTATTCTTTTTACCGCGTTTCAGTTGGTCGCCGAAAAGCGTTTTGGTTAACCCACGTAAAGTGTATGCTATAGATACGGGATTCATCCAAGCAAATACCTTGAGTCGTTCAGCAGATTCGGGAAGACTACTTGAAAATATGGTATACCTGTATTTGCGCCAAAGAAACTTCGAACTCTATTATTTCCGTGAAAAAGGAGAATGTGATTTTGTTGTAATGGAGAAAGGTAACTGTAAACAAGTCCTTCAAGTATGTGAAGAAATCCATTCGGATAATAAAAATAGAGAAATAAATGGACTTATAGAAGCGATGAGATTTTTCGGATTGAAAGAAGGGTATATCTACACCTTAAATCAAGAAGAAGAATTAGTGGTGGATGGAATGAAAATCTATATCAAAAAAGTGATGAATGTTATGATGTAGAGATTTACTTAATCTCTCCCATTTCGCCATTGTGATAAGCATCAATTACTTCTTGTATTTGTGCTTTTGAATTCATAACAAAAGAAGCATATGCAACAATAGGTTCGTTCAGTGGTTCTCCACCTAATACAAAATAATGTGCGTCATTGATAGCATCAATAAAAATAGTATCTCCATCCGTTTCGAATTTTGTAATAGAGCTTTGTGATAGTGTTTTATTGTCTGAAAGTATTTCGCCTTTAATTACATAGAGACCCGCGGTGAATCTTGTTGAGATTGGAATTTCAAGTTTGCTACCCCCTTTTTGTTTTATTTCGTAGATGTATGCAGGCGATAAACTTTCTACCGGTGAAATGTGATTGAATAATTCGCCAACAATGACTTTTATTTGTGCGTCTTCGTAGTTGAATTCAGGTAAGCTTGTGGTTTTGTAATGGAAGAAATCCGGCTCTATAAATTTATCTTTCGCAGGAAGGGATATCCATAGCTGTAAACCATGTATAATTTTAGATGGATTGTTAGGGTCGTTTATTCCTTCCGCATGCACAATTCCTTTCCCTGCGCGCATCCAAGCTAAATCACCTGGTTCAATCATAGCATCGTGATTGTAACTATCAACGTGATGATTACTCCCTTCAATCAAATACGTAATTGTAGCGATACCCGCATGTGGGTGAGGTGGAACACCTTGAAAACTCGGAGTTTTTTCGAATGGCCCAAAATGATCTAAAAAAACAAAAGGGTCTACATGTTCTATACCGCTTGGAATAACTTGTTTCACATGTGGTCCCATGCTTCTGCTAATGGGAGCGTTAGCGCTATGTTGAATTTTTTTGAACATCTCTCTACTTTTATTTGAAAAATTAGTTCCGTGTTTTATTCAGTTTCTATACAGAATTCATTGTATGAATTTGTTTTCGAAATATCAATTTTAAAATTTCCTTTATCGTCTTTGATAATTATTACGCTATCAAATCCTAATTGATCTAATTTTTCAATAGTTGCAAGTTCACCTTCTTTGATTTGCAAAACTTTTCTTAAGAGCCAATCAGATAAAGCTTTGTTTGGATTTGTCATCAATGCTTTTGAATTTTCTTGACAGACTTTTGCAGAAAAAACTTCTCCAGTTGGAATTTGTAAATTGAAAATTTTATCTCTTTGAGGAAAGAAATTTGGATATTTTTTGTGTATTTCAATAGGGATTGGAATGTAAATTTCACCAAAATCTCGTTTTCTTCCATTTGCATTCCATTGATTTAAACCACTTCGTTCAAAAATAAATTTCTTTTTATTTTGTAGACCATAAAGAGGTAAAATCACATAATTATATCCTTTTATATGTTTGTCTGTTGCCGTTTTTAAATCTTTATGATTTTCAAAAAGATCAAGCAATAATGAATAAGGGTCTTCAATTATATCAATTGGAAGTCGATATGCATTTTGTGGAATAATAAATTTTCTAAAAAGCGTACTTTTTGAATAATTGAATGAATAAACGTTGTTCCCATCTTCGAATTGTAAACTTGCTTTATTGTTTTTTATAGAATTAATATTCTCAATATCAATTATGTTGTAATCTGTTTCGTAAAGTAAAAGTTCTTTTTCTTTCCTTGCTACTATATGATAAATAGAGCTCTCAATGTTATAAAGCCTTTTGGCTAAATCTATCCTTTCATTTCTAAATTCACCTAATTTAATTGCTAAATCCTTGCCCTTATATTCAGATAAAACTCTTGAAAGCG
>CANHVK010000056.1 GCA_947464135.1 Flavobacteriia bacterium
AGTATTTCCTCCTGCTTGTAATTCATAATAATACGTTCCAGGAGTATAGTCTGAAACAAGTAATTCCAAATGATCCATTTGACTAGAAACTTTAAATTCTTTAACCAATTCACCTGTTTGAGTATATAATCTTAAAGTTCCAAAAGAAACGCCTTCTGGTAAGGTATAAGCCAAAGTTACTTTATCAGATGATGGATTTGGAAAACCGTTTACTTGTATTTCTTTGAATTCATTTGCTGGAGAAATAGGCGCTATAGCAGCTGACTTTTGGGAACAAGAAGACGGACAAGGTAGGTTGCCTGGAACGGAGTAGATTTTGGTTGATTTTATAGCTCCACTGAATCTAACATTTAAATATTTCCAAAAAGTAAATTCAACAATTTCTCCATTTAAATTTGAAAATCTTTCAATTTCTTGTCCATCTTCATTTAAAATAATAGAAACGTTCTTTGGAAGAATTGATGAATTTTTATTATAGTAACTATTAAAAACTACAATAAATTCAATTTTATCATCTGTATTGAAAAATTTATCACTTAACTGAATTTCAAATTCTACGTCCATTTCAATTTTTGTAACTTTTCCAAGACCTAGATTATTGATCTTATATCCAGCAGTATCATAGGGGAAAACAGAAGGTATTTTAACATTTTTATATATACTTAAATCAATATTGTAAATTGAAATAGAGTTCATTACTCCATTTGTTTTGTTTATTGTATATAATTTCCATTCTCCATTTGAAAGTTGAAATGGTTTTAAAAATTCTAAATCAGTCTCTTTAACCAAAGTCAACTGTCCAAATACTTGCATAGAACTACACAACAACAATAAAGCAATAAGTTTTTTCATATTTATAAATTTTAAATTTGTCTCAAAATTAAGGTTTTATACGAAACAAAAAAAGCACGATCGCTCGTGCTTTTCAATCTTCCCTCCTTGAGGAGGGATTAAGGGAGGTGATAAAATAAGTCACCATCATCAATCATCCCTCAAGGGATGAAGCAAAAATCATTCAACATTATTTAAACGTTTTTCCCCCAGTCTTGTAATTCTTGTTCCGACCATAAATCTGGAAAAAAGATACGGCGTTGGTAACGTGGATGCATGTATTTTCTCCAATCGGAACCTCCTGTAGCCTCTACCACTTCACCTTGCGGTTGTAAATATTTCGCAGCGGCATTGTAGTGTGCCATTACCCAAGAAACATTTACGGTGTAATCATAGTGTCGCATCGCTTGAATCAAGATTTTGTCTGTCTTCACCTCATCAGGGAGCGATTTGAATTTTGCATACAAGTTCGTGGTATTATACTCTTCCATTTTACGCAAAAACTCAGCTTTGTATTTCTCTTCAAATAAGCGAATCAAGGTTGACTTTTTCCCTGTTGTATGATCTTTCCCTGCCGCATGCCAATACAAATGTTCGTAAGCATGTTCGATAGGTGTATTTCTGTCAATGGTAGATCGGAAACGATAATCTATAAGATTGATTGTATCAGTAGATGCAAACTCAATCATTCGGTATTGCGCACTTTGAAAACCACTTGCGGGTGTTAAAGTATTTCTAAATTTCAAATATTGCTCCACTTCCATTCCTTCTTGCATAATGGAAAATGAAGAAGACAACATATCAAAATAACGACTGATACGATTTAATTTCTCTGCAAAAAAAGAAGCCGTAAGTTGGTTATTTGTTGTTACTTGTTCAGCCTCCCATAAAATCATCTTAAATAACAATTCATTGATTTGGTGATACATAATAAACACCATTTCGTCTGGCAAGGTTGTACGTTGCACTTGAAGATTCAACAATGCATCTGGCTGAATATAATCCCAATACGTAATCGGTTTTGCCCAAACCAATCCTTCCAAATGTGTTTCGTAATTTTGGTCAATCGCGGTGAACTTTTCTTCTAAACGTTCTACTAATTTTTCAGTTGTTTCTTTCATGAGATTTTTTAATTAAAACTTTCCTACCTCTCAAACAGCGTTTATCGAGTGGAGGTGATAAATGAGTGTTGATAATTGCTGAATTTATTTTGTCACCCTCCTCAATCCTCCCTCAAGGGAGGAAATTTTTCTTCCCTCCTTGAGGAGGGATAAAGGGAGGTGATAAATAACAAAATCAATGATTTATCCTATTAACACATCTTTAAAATGCTGAAAAATAAACTCATCCAATGTATCAAAAGGAGTTTCTTCTGAAAGATTAAAACGTGTAATCATAGTGCGAATCGCCTCTTGTTGTTCATTTCCATATTTCAACGCATTTTTATATTCTGTATTTGTAAACGAAACCATACTATATAATGGAATGTATTCTTCTGGAAACAATACCGACATTCTATGTTCAATTTTATGAATTAGTTTAAAAACTGGATCGGTTACTTTATCCCTCATTACTAAATAGTTCTGTAAAGAAAGCTCTTGCATTGCATCGCAATTCGGTTTACGTGATTTTTCATACTCACTGAAAATCAATGACCAATTATCTCCGTGTTCTTGCATCAACTCCCACATCACGGTGCAATCTTCAAACCCACAATTCATCCCTTGTCCATAAAAAGGAACTGTGGCATGTGCAGCATCTCCCATTAAAGCCATTTTTCCACTTGTCCATGGATAACAACGGATTAAAGCCAATGGTGACAATGGATGATCTTCCCAGCGATTAGCTACATTAGGCATTAATTCATAAAAATCGGGGAAAACATCTTTGAAGAATTCTTCTACTCTATCTCTGTTTGTCAATTTATTAAAACAATATTCATGATTATCAAAGGGCATAAATAGAGTACATGTAAAAGAACCATCGAAATTTGGCAACGCAATCAACATAAAACGTCCTCTTGGCCAAATATGCAAACTGTTTTTTTCCAATTGATGTGTTCCATCTTCATTTGCAGGCAATAAAATCTCACGATATCCATCTTCTATATACGTTTGACTATAGGTAAAACGTTCTGATTTTTGGAAACCATGGTATCTAACAGCTGAAAAAGCACCATCTGTTGCGAATAACAAATCCGTTTCGTGATGAGAAACTTCTCCTGTTTTTAAATCTTTTAAAGAAAACTTTCCAGCTCTTGTATCTGCTGATATACAATCAACATCAAAATGCATTTCTACGTTAGTTGCATTCCCTGCAATCTCTAATAATTTCGCATTAATCTCTCCTCTTGAAACAGAATAAATCGCCTGATCTTCTTTCCCGTATGGCATAACATTTACGGAACCGTCTTCAGCATGTATCGTTCTGCTATACATCGGAATTGCAATTTCACGTATTTGATTGCCAATTCCTAACGTATCTAATGCTTTCCAACCTCTAAATGAAGTTGCAAGATTAATAGATTTACCTGCAGACAAGGATACGTTACGTAAATCAGAACGACGATCATAGGTCGAAACTTTATAACCTGCTCTTGATAAATATACTGCCCATAATGAACCGACTAATCCGGATCCGATGATGGTTGCTGTTTTTTGATTATTCATTTTTTTAATTTTTTATAAAAAAATCGTTGGGACGTTGCAATACGGTCGGGACGTTGCAATGCAACGTCCCAACGTCCCAACGACCCTATAAATAAATATTATTTTCTGCAGTTGGTATTTGCATTACGGTTCCGCATTTTTTACAGGTCCTGATTTCTTCCGAATCATACACTTTTTGTAACAATACGGACAACTGACCAACGATATCTTCCAATTTAAACTCCTCGGAATACAATTTTTCATTACAACTATCACAAAACCAAGTGCAAGAGTCAAATTCATTTTCTTGGCGATTGCGCTCAATAACAAGGCCAATGGTGTCTGCAAAACGTTGTGGTGAATGATACGTTTTTCCAGGTAGTAAAAACATTTCCCCTTCTTTGATATCAATTACTGTTCTCTTACCATCTTGAATTATCGGTAATTTCATATCTCCTTTCAATTGGTAAAATAGCTCTTCCCCTTCGTTATAATGAAAGTCTTTGCGCGCATTTGGTCCGCCGATAATCATCACGATAAAATCAGAATCTTTATATAAAACGGTATTATTTACTGGTGGCTGTAATAAGTGCTTATTATCTTCAATCCACTTATTCAAATTAAAAGGCATTAACATAATTATGGATTTTTAATTATCTTCCCTTGAGGGAGGACAAAGGTGGGTGACATAATTTTTAAAATTATTTACCTAATCTTAAAGGTTAAATGAAAGATTTAATCACCTCCCCTCCTCCAGGATGGAGAAAAAATAGGCTACGAAATTAATCACAACCCATTTCTTTTATAAATGATACTAATTCACGATTAATAATTTAACATTAATCATTCTTACAGCGTTCCTCTTCGTGCTTGCTCTGCCTCGATAGATTCAAACAATGCTTTAAAGTTTCCTTTTCCAAAAGAATTCGCTCCTCTGCGTTGGATAATTTCGAAGAATAAGGTTGGTCTGTCTTCTACTGGTTTAGTAAAGATTTGTAACAAATAACCATCTTCATCTCTATCCACCATGATACCTAAACTTTTCAATGTTTCAATATCTTCTTGAATATCACCTACACGACCGAAAACTGTATCGTAATAATCTCCAGGAACATGTAAAAACTCTACTCCACGCTTACGCATTTCTGATATAGTAAACACAATATCGTCTGTTGCAACTGCAATATGCTGACATCCTGCACCTTCGTAGAATTCAATATACTCTTCAATTTGTGATTTTTTCTTTCCATCAGCAGGCTCATTGATTGGGAACTTGATACGTCCATTTCCATTTGTCATTACCTTACTCATCAAAGCTGTATATTCTGTAGAAATATCTTTATCATCAAACGTAATTAAGTTAGCAAAACCTAAAACATCAGTATAAAATTTAGCCCACTTATTCATCGCACCTAACTCAACATTTCCTACCATATGGTCGATGTATTTCAACCCTGTTGGAATTGGATTGTAATCAGATGTCCATTTTTCAAATCCTGGTAAGAACACCCCGTTGTAGTTTTTACGCTCAACAAAAATGTGAACAGTATCTCCATATGTATGAATACCAGCTCTTACTACTTCTCCATTTTCGTCTTTTTCAACTCTTGGTTCAAAATAAGAAACCGCTCCTCTTTTGATCGTTTCTTCATAGGATTTTCTCGCATCATCCACCCATAAAGCAATCACTTTCACTCCATCTCCGTGGCGTTTGATGTGCTCAGCGATTTCGCTGTTGGAGTTTAATGGCGTAGTTAAAACCAATTTGATTTTATCTTGTTTTACTACATACGAAACTTTGTCTTTTACACCCGTTTCTAATCCTTGATATGCAAAGGATTGGAATCCAAAGGCTGTTTTATAATAATGAGCCGCTTGTTTTGCATTTCCAACATAAAACTCAACATAGTCCGTTCCATTGATTGGTAAAAAATCTTGTGCTTCTTCAAAGATTTTTTCTAATCCATAAGTATAATTCTCAACGTGTTTTAAATCTTTTGTTTCCATTTTTTTACTTTTTAAAATTGTTTTTTACACTCCCTCCTTGAGGAGGGGCTGGGTATGTGACAGATTTAAGTATTGATTAAAATTTAGTAAATCATCCCCCTTAATCCCCCTTCAAAGGGGGAAATCTGTTTTATTCTCCCTCCTTGAGGAGGGATAAAGGGAGGTGACTGATTAAATTCTATTAAAAATTTAGTAAATCATCCCCCTTAATCCCCCTTCAAAGGGGGAAATAAGTATATATTAATCTTGTAACATTTCTTGATTCATCCATGACTTATAATAGTCCTTCACTTCTAATGCTAACGCTTCTTCCGTAATCATCACAGGCTTGAAAGGGTCAATCATTACCGCCAACTCATTGGTTTCTTTTTTACCAATCGATCTTTCAATGGCTCCTGGATGAGGTCCATGTGGCAAACCTCCTGGATGTAAGGTAATTTGACCTTTTTGAATACCATTTCTACTCATAAAATCACCATCCACATAATATAGTAACTCATCGGAATCGATATTACTGTGATGGTAAGGAGCAGGAACTGCATCTGGATGATAATCATACATGCGAGGAACAAATGAACAGATTACAAAATTGTTCCCTTCAAATGTTTGATGAATTGGAGGGGGCATGTGAATTCGCCCAGTAATAGGTTCAAAATTGAAAATAGAAAATGCGTATGGATAATGATACCCATCCCAACCTGCTACGTCAAATGGATGAGTAGCATAGGTATAAGGATAAATATTTCCTGCTTTTTT
The DNA here is from genome assembly GCA_947464135.1 of Flavobacteriia bacterium. Lineage (GTDB taxonomy): Bacteria > Bacteroidota > Bacteroidia > Flavobacteriales_D > Crocinitomicaceae > CANHVK01. The sequence continues at coordinate 6,243 of CANHVK010000056.1, forward strand.
AATATTAATTACGAAATCACCTGTTTCTGTATGTGTTTCTAAACCATAAGGTAATTTAATATCACGCTCACAAAATGGGGAATGTTCTAATAATTGTCCAAATTGGTTGCGGTATCTTTTTGGTGTTGTAATCGGACTGAAAGACTCTACAATCAATAATTTGTTTTCTTCAGTTGCAAAATCCAACTGATAAACGGTTCCTCTTGGAATGATTATATAATCACCATATTCGAAATCGATTTTACCATACATAGTTTTCAATGTACCTTTACCCACATGGATGAAAATCATTTCATCGGCATCTGCGTTTTTAAAGAAATAAGGAGTAGATTTTTGAGGATTTGCCAAACCAATATGCATATCGTTATTTACGAAAAGCGTTTTACGGCTTTTAAGATAATCTACTTCTGGTTTTAATTCAAACCCTGCAAAACTCAAACATTTTAAATTTTCAGTTACTGCGATTTTCGGTTTCACTGAATAAGGCTCTCCCATTTCTTTCACCATGGTAGGTGGATGTAAATGGTATACCAAAGAAGACATTCCTGAAAAACCTTCTGTACCCACTAACTCTTCGTGATATAGATTCCCGTTTGATTGTCTCGACACTACGTGACGCTTGTTAGGGATTGTTCCGTTTTTTTGATAAAATGGCATGCGCTCAGTTTTAATTTATTTACTGAACAAAGTAATGAAGATTGAAATCTCCATTGAATGACGCTACTCAACCAAAAACATGATTATTATCAGAAAATTGTATTTTTCACTCCTGGAGGAGGGAGAAAGGGATGTGAAAATACTTTACTGAAATACAACAAAATATTTAAACCATTATCAAGTTATCATACTGTTTGATTTCCCTGCACAAAGATTTGGTCTTAGAGAGTAATACTTTCTCTTCTAAAGAGATGGGAAACATAAAATTTTACTCTCGAAAAACAAAATCACATTTTAAAACCTAAACCTCGCAAACCCCATCGCAAATGATAAATTATGCGTGTTTTTATTGAAAAAAGTGAGAATATCTCTGGAAGCGATTCCAAATTCATAAGCTCCTTCATTTTTAATAAAGTTAATCCCCATAGGAATATTACCTTTATATAATCCGCCACCATAAAACCCTGCACTTAGTTGTAACCATTTAACTATTCGTAAATCCCCACCAAATGAAACGATTGTATTCTTTATACTCCCTGGATTTTCACTATTAAAAGGGGCAACTAAATCAAAGCCAAAACCAAATTGTTGTTTATAATGGTAACTTGCTCCAAGTCGAAAAATAGCAGCATTTGTTAGTTTGTATTTTTCTGTACCTACTAATGACAAAAGTCCACCTTTCGAAATCAACTGATTAACAGATTTAGTCAAATTAACATCGCTCAAACCATTTAGTTGCATTGAAGTAACCAATGTATCTTTCACCCTGTAAACATTTCTGTCATAGGTAACACTTCCTAAATTATTCACAGCCATTGCTACTTTTATTTTTCCAAATAATAAAGCACTTGCTGATAAATCTACCCCATATCCAGAACCAACAGCAGGTGGAATTCCACCATTGTAATTAATCGACGATTTACCATTTGTTAAAATATCTTGATAATTGATCTTAAATACAGGCGATAAAGATGAAGTTAAGGAAAGATTTTCTGCTGTCGCATCCAACTCAAACATAGCCATTGACTTAATTAAACGAGCTCCGACACCAGCATATACTTCCAACAATTTGTCAATACCGAAAACTTTTCGACCATATCCTACATTAAACGAACGATTCCATGACATTTTGATGTTACTACCATTGAGTAGACTCCCTAAATTTAAAGGAACAGACATTTTACCAGAAATTACTGCATTCATTGAATCTGGAGATAGACTTCCAGTATTTGCTACTTTCACATTTACACCATTTAAATTCAACGTCAATGAATCAAAAAGAGAAGCGAATCTTCCATTAAAAACTGCATCTGTCGTTTTTTGATTTAAACGTGAATAAAACTGATAATTTTCGTGAATATTAAACGCTATCCCGCCAAATTTCTCCCCTTGAAAAGACACTCCAGCCCAGTTATAATCTGCAAAAACACTTATTCCCGCTAATGCATACTCCGAAACAACAGATCGTTGTTTTGACCAATCAAAAGCTCCAGAAGTATCTCCTTTGATAGAAGACCAAATTGAGTTCGAAAAATTCTTTAGTTTATCACTCGTCAACACATCAGAGTACATCCCAAATGAAAATTCAGACGATCCCATCGTCCATTTCTTTTTTTCGTAACCTGTTCCCCAACCCAAAGCTGAAGAGTTAATCCCCAAACATTGATAATCAGTCAAAAATGTTGTAGCAACTCCTTTTCCAACAGCCGTATACGCAATCCCTTGTGTTTGAGCAGAAATCGTTATTACGAAAGAAAGAAATGAAGAAAGTAAGATGATTTTTTTCATGATTACAATATTGAAAGTGGAACAAAGATAATCAATCCTTTAGAGCTTTTAAATTAACTTTTGATAATCGAAATTGAATTTAAACTTTAGTTAACCAATCAATTGCATTTATTTTTTTGATACCATTGTATGAACCGGTATCGTAATCCATGGTAATAAGTAATTTTTCATGATGATCGGAAATTCCTAAAAGTTTTGAAAAATACAAAGTTTTAGGAATTTCAAACTAATTCTTCACTTAAAAATAATTACATACTAATCCCTAAACATTGATAATCAGTCAAAAATGTTGTAGCAACTCCTTTTCCAACAGCCGTATAAGCAACTCCTTGTGTTTGAGCTGAAAGTGTTAACACTAAAGAAAGAAATGTAGATAGTAAGAGAATTTTTTTCATAAATGAAAATTGTAGACCATGCAAAGATAACCAATAAGTTAAACGATAAAAGAATAAAATTATACTGTTTGAGGAGGAATAATTTTTAGCGATGTTTGGTAGTGGTTAGTCGAATTTCCGATAAATATATTTGTATGCTGAGCTTGTCGGAAGTCATGCTGAGCTTGTCGAAGCAAAAAAGTAGAATCCTTATTCAAGAAAAAACACAATCGTGCTTACCACCCTTGCTTTATGTATATATGGTTCTTTTGGAACATCACTATTTCCCCCAGACTCTTCTCCGTAACTATATTCCCCAACAATACTAATTTGTCCTTGAGAAGCCGTTTTGATTTTCCCTAATTTTGCCTGTGAATCATTTGCAAATTGTTCACCAGAAATACGCGCATTTTTCGTGCTTTCAGCAATTAATTTCGGTTTTATCGTATTCAACTCTGGAAAAGTATAATTGGTATATACCCTAGAAGTTAAGTTATTACTTACCAAATCCAAAGTGATTTCAGATGCACGCGCTTCAGTTTTTTCCACATCATCAAAATCGATTTCTAAATGTTGACCAATCACATAGCGATCAATTTTCACCTGGGTTTCATGTCCATCTATCCACTGATTCTCATAATATTTTTCGTGATCCGTTACATTCAAATTCGATTCTGAAATATCCTTGCTTGCAAAACCAGATTTTTTCAAAAATAATAAAATGGATTTTTTCTTTTTTTCAATCGATTTTAACACTTCATTTAAGTCATCACCCGAATACGAAAAATCGATAGTAATCGTAGATGAAGTCGCTGTAAGATTCATTTCTGCCAATCCTTTCACCGTCACGATTCGGTCTTTATCACTAAAAGTCTTAAACCCTTTATAAATAAAATACCCCAAAAGAGTTAACCCCAAAAATATAGCCAGTGCAAATATTGTTGATCTTTGAATTTGATTGTTTTCCATTACGTGTCCTTACTTATTATACAAATACTAAACTTCTATAAATGTATGAATTTGTTGGACACAGTTATTTAGTTATTAAATAAATTGCTAACAAAAATATAGATGAAAAAACTTGACTTTTTAAATGGTATACAATGTTTTAAATACTAACTAAGTATCATATTTGAAAGGTCAAAATAATTTATTTTTTGAATGTAATGATTATAATTTTTTACTACGAAACTTGATATTTCAAATAAACTTATATTTTTTTCGTTTGAGAATAAAAAAAACGGTTATCAGATAATCTTGATAACCGTTAAATAATATTAATCATTAAACAATTTACTTGCAAATTTTAAATTCGACCAAGTTACATTGTTATTATCATTATGAAATTCAACTGATTCATAAAAAGCATTCACTACAAATCTTCTTTGACCATTTTTAGCAATTATTCTATTTGTAAAAAAATTTTGTTTCCACTCAATCAATGCTGAATCAAATAAATCTTCATAATTTTCTCTGAATGCATTTGAATTTTCAACATACTGATCAAATCCAGTTCTTATTAATTCCTCTCGAATTTGTGGTATTAAAGTTGAATTTTTGTCATCAATTTGTTTGACATTGTAAAGTGTTGCATAATGAATAGTTTCATTCGTTTTATTCAAATAAAACAATTTAATTTCTTTAAAAACGCCTACCCTTTTAGATTGAAAACAAGGTATATATGCAATGTGATTATCTTTAAATTTAAAATCTTTAATAATATCACAGAAATTAAATTCTTCTAAACCTAAATATTTCCTTTTTTTACCAACTTTTATCTCAATTCCAAAAGTCGACAAACTTTGCGGTGCAATGAATTTATTTGTACTCTTATACGTTTTTGCTCTCATATACTACTCTAAAACAATTTGTTTCACATTAATCACTTTTTGGTTTTCATCAATTATATTAACACGATAAATCCCTTTCCCGCCTAAAGAACTTAATTTAATAGTAGTGCTCTTCGATACTATAATAGATTTATAAACCTCCTTACCTAAAATATCAGTTATCATCAAAGTATATCCTTTAATCATTTCTTGATTACCAAAATCAATTACTAAATCAGAAGCTGTAGGATTAGGAAACATTTTTATTGTATTTATCTGATTAGCATAAATCCCTGTTGTTATTCCAAGTTTGATTTTTAAAGTATCTTCAACTGTTGTTTTTGTGATGATCGTATCATAAATAGTTTTAGTTACTTTAACTGTATCTGTTTTTGTACAAGTTAATCCTAATGTATCATAAACTATAAAATTGAATCGTGTAGTATCATCACAACCACTATCATTTTTAAATACATAGTCAACATAATTCTTACCTAATTTAGATTTTGTAGGGTTAAATATGTTATTAGTAATACCTGTTCCTAAAAAATTCCCTCCAGATGGCTGTCCAATCAATTGAATTGAAGATTGATTTTTAAGAATTATTTTATCAAAAGAAGATGTTGTTGCATTTTGTTTTATACATGCATTTGTAATATTATTTATTTCTTTAGAGCTTAATGATTTATTCCAAATTCCAAAGTTATCTATAACACCATTAAAATAACAATTAATCCCTGGGTCAACTGGATGAGCAGCACCAATATAATTTGTTGATGTTGAATTACCCTCTTTAACCCATGAAAAATCAAATGTTGACCAAATTAAATTTTCACTAGCAATGAGTTCGCCATTAATATATAGAGTTAATTTAGATTTATCAAAAATCACAAATACTGAATACCATTTGTCAATTTCAATTGAACTTAAAGATATCACTTGAAAATAACCTTCTGGTTGTGAACCTTGAAAAGTTATGGCTCCTTTGTCTGTTACATAAATTCCAATTCTCCTCCAATATCCTTCTTTTGTAGACAAAGAATAAGAAGTACCAGAAGATGGAAGTTTATTTATTTTAAAATCTATAAAATATGTAAAAGAAGATATTGATGTAGCGCCATTAAAGAACGGTTTTGTCAAACTAATATAATCTGAACTGCCATTAAAACTATACGCACTATTTATTTTACCATTTTTATCAGACGTCAAGTCTGCTCCATTAACAGTCCCATTATTTCCATTTCCACTTTCATCATTCGCATTACCATTAAATGGCCACCAACCTGTTAAACCATTTTTTGGAATATACTCCGGAACATTCTGTGATATCCCATAATTAGCAATTATCATCCCAATAATTCCAACTAAAATTAATTTTGTTTTCATAATGTTTAATTTAAAATTCCCTACAAACATGCTCATTCCCTTGTAAAACAACAGTATAATTCAGTTTCATTTCGGTTTCAAACCGGTTTAATCTAACCCTTCACCTATGAAATACAAATACTTACGTTGATCTTCTTTATCTTTTATTCGATTGATAAGTTTTGGATGTTGTTTATTAATTTCTTGAATCAATCGATGGCGTTTTAATTTTCGACTATCATAAGATAGTTTCTGAATATCAAATAACTCGTCTAATTCATAGGTGCGAAGGGTTTTTCCAGAAAAGGCAATAATCCTATCATAATAACTGTGTTTTTCAATCTCAACCCATTTTTCAGATAATTCTACTTTTTTATGCTTTTTGGAATAGAATAAAATCAGAAAAAGAACCACTATAATTAAAACAAAAACAAATAGATAGAGCATCCAACTTGGGTAAGAATTATTAAAGCATTCAGAAACAGATACGCTTTTATTTCCATCCTTACCTTTGAAAAAAAGAGTGTTATTTACTGGTTTACAGTATTTAAATTCAGGTAAGGTGTCATTTATTATTTGATTTACTTCTAACGTTTTTTGATTGATAATCAACAACATTGAATTTTTACGATGAACGATATAATCCTTTAAAAAAATCGTTTCTACAAGTGCTTTTTTCAACCCTAAACAAGGTATTGAAAAGGAGAAAAGGAATACAAAGGAGAAAAAACGAACAAGGTGTCGTTTCATAGTTCATCAATTTGCGTTGATTTGCAAACAAATAAACTTAGGATTTAAGGTTTATCGACTCAATTTCAGTTGCTTTTTAGTTTCATTTCCGTTTCAAACCGGTAATAAACCTATTTTCAATTGTGTCAAAAACGACTTCAACGTTCTATTTATTAACTTGATACAAGTATCGACGCTTATCTGTATCGTCTTTGATACGAATAATAAAATCTGGATGCCGCTGGTTCATTTCATTGATCATCCGATTGCGTTTAAACTTTTTACTATCAATATCCATGTGCTCAATACCAAGTAATTCATCTAATTCTTCCGTGTTCAAAATCCGGTTCATCGCAATGAGTTTTTGTTCCAACTCATTATATGCTTTCTGCTCCCCCTGTGAATTAGATTTTTTAAAGAAATAAACCATTCCAAAAATCACAATCGAAATAAAAGCACCTATTATAATTCCCCAATAAGAAGAACTTTCCTTATTTATTACTTTTGTATCAATTAATTCTGTTTTTGGATACTTTGCCCAAATTTCATTAAGATTGATACGAACTTTTAAAGGTTCTTTTTTATGATTGTCGTAATTCTGTAATACCACTTCATTACCAATAATTTCAACGATTTCATTTTTTCTTGAAGTCAACCCAAACAATTCTGTTTTAACCAAAACAGAGTTTAAACCATCTTTTCGAACTACTAATGAATTTATCTCACCTATCGAAATTACATAATC
>CANHVK010000057.1 GCA_947464135.1 Flavobacteriia bacterium
TCAATCCATGTTTTAGCATTTCAACTATTCCATTTTTGATATCTAATGGTTGTAAAGTAGATAAAAAGATAGAATCTATATATACTTTAATTGGAAAAGAAAAAACACCAATTTGATTTTTATAAACTCCCATATCAACTCCAGTCTTCCCGCCAACTGAAGCATCTATCATTGCTAATAAAGTTGTAGGGATGTTTATAAAATGTATCCCTCGTTTGTAGAGTGAAGCTATAAAACCACCCATGTCTGTAACTACACCTCCCCCAAGATTAATGATTAATGCATTACGATCTATATGATATTCTGTTAAGGACTCCCAAACTTGTAAACATATTTCAATCTGTTTATTTTCTTCACCTGCAGGTAGTTCAATAACTTCTGCAGTTGATAGATCTGTAAATGATGTTATTAAATACTCTAAACAATATTCTTTTGTGTTTTCATCAACAATAATAATTTTAGTAGCATTTTTATATTCATTAATAAGCATTTGTAAAAATGTAGAATTAATGATAGAACCTATTTCAATTGTGTAATTCGTTGATTGTAACGTATGCATTTAGAAATATTTATTTTATATAGATTTAACAAAAGGCTAATAGTTAATATTAATCACTAAAAGTAAACTAAATTATTGTTAATTTTCAGAACTGAAAAACAATTCATATGGATTTTAACAATACACATATAGCTTTTCAAAGTAAATCTGATAAAGATTTAAATAGAGCTTATTGGTTATTTAAAATTATTGGTTATCCAACCATCGTAAAAATTGGAAAAAGCCTAACAAATGTTGCTTTAAAATCTAAACTTCCAATTGAAGGCATTATTCGTAAAACTATATTCAAACAGTTTTGTGGTGGAACTACTATTACTGATTGTGAGCAGACTACCGCTGACTTATATAAATTCGGAATTGGAACAATCCTTGACTATTCTGTGGAAGGGAAAACATCTAACGAAGATTTTGAAAAAACAACAAATGAAATCATAGCTACAATTTTAAAAGCAAAAGGAAATGCAGCAATACCTTTCGCAGTATTTAAAGTAACAGGAATTTCAAGATTTGGGCTATTAGAAAAAGGCAACGATATTGATTCAAAATTAACTGATCAAGAACAACTTGAACTAACTGATGTTATAGATCGAATTGATCGAATTTGTAAAGCTGGATTTGAAAACAATGTACCTGTATTTATTGACGCAGAAGAAAGTTGGATTCAAGATATCATCGACCGAATTTCTGTATCAATGATGGAAAAATACAATAAAAATCACGCTATTATATTCAATACGATACAAATGTATCGTCATGACCGTCTTTCTTTTTTAGAAAACGCTATCAATCATGCAAGAAATATCAGCTACCATTATGGGATCAAACTTGTAAGAGGCGCATACATGGAGAAAGAAAGAGAAAGAGCGCTAAAAATGGGATATCCTTCACCAATACAACAAGATAAATCGCATACTGATTCTGACTATAATAAAGCATTAGAGCTTATTTTAGAAAATATTGATGTATTAGCTTTGTGTGCAGGAACTCATAATGAAGATAGTTCAAAATTATTAGCGAACTTGATTCATAAAATGAACTTAAATAAAGAAGATAAAAGAATTTATTTTGCTCAATTATTAGGGATGAGTGATCATATCTCTTATAATTTATCTTCTGAAAAATATAATGTAGCAAAATATGTCCCTTACGGGCCGGTTGAAGAAGTTTTACCTTATTTATTAAGAAGAGCGGATGAGAATACATCTGTTGCAGGACAAACCAGCAGAGAATTAAGTTTACTTACGTCTGAAAAAAACAGACGAAAAAATGAAAAAAAATAAAACTAATCTTGGGTAAAAAAAATGACAATAGTACAGATAAAAGATTAATTTTTAAAACATTAATCCTTACCTTATCTTTACTTTCTTTAAATTTAGTTTGGTACACTTTATTTCATAGTGACCCTATGATTTCATTTAATTTAGGTATAATTTGTCCTATTTTATATGGAATTTTCTACTACATAGTAAAAAAAACACGAAGAAAACTTCGATCAAAAATTAAGTCATTTATTTACATTCCTATCATGTATACCCTTTTTGGTATTATTTGGTTGTTTTTTTCTCTTGGTATTGCAAAAGTTACTCATAGATCTGATAATCTTCAACCATCAGAAACAGTTATCGAAAAATTAGAGTTTAAATACTTCTTTCTATTCAATTATAATCTTTCATATATTTCCCGTTTACCGAATTTAATCGAAACTAATTCCTGGAAAAACACAAATTATAAAACACAGACGTTAATGAAATCAAAATATCAAACAAATAATTTGATTTTATTTCTAATATTATTTGTTATTCAAGGTGGAATCATTTATCTATCTGAAAACATTATTTATCCTTATTTTAGGCCTGAGCACCAACGTCCATCTAAAAGAAGATCAAGAAGAAAGCCACCACCGAGAGATACATTTATATCTAATGAACAGGATATGTTTTTAAACTTTGGGGATAATAAAAAAACAGAAATAAAGAATAACGATAAATATCCAGAATTATAATGTATATTCTTTCAATTCTAGTTCTTGTCCATCAAATGTAGCGTAAGTAAAATACCTAATCCAGTCCCCCAGATTTAAGTATACTGCTGTTTGAATTTTGTGTTGTATAGGTAAATGTCGATGTCCAAAAACATAATATTCAACAGGATTTTTCATCTGCCTTTCCTTACAATACTGAATTAACCATTCTTTATCTTCACCTAAAAACACCTCATCTGTGTGACCAGATTTAGCACGACTTCTTTTTGATAAAAAATCAGCCAAGCCTATACCAATATCAGGATGAATAATCCCGAACAATTTTTGACAAATACGGTTCTCAAATATTTTTTTTAACACCTTATATTTATAGTCACCTGGTCCCAATCCATCCCCATGGCCAATATGAAATTGAGTATCTTTCAAGGTTATGTCTATAGGTTTCCTAAAAATTTTGATGCCAATTTCTTTTTCAAGATAATCAAAAGCCCACATATCATGATTACCTGTAAATAAATATACAGGTATCCCTTTATCACAAAAATCAGCTAATCTTCCCAATAAACGTACGTATCCTTTTGGAATCACATATTTATACTCAAACCAAAAATCAAAAATATCTCCTAATAAAAATAACTGTTCGCAGTCATTTTTAATGGAATCTAACCAAGAACAAAGTTTTTGTTCTCTTAAAAATGACTTAGAAGAATTTGGGGCACCTAAATGAAAATCAGATGCAAAATATATTTTTTTGGATGCCATTAAAATCCAAAAATAGATTTTAATGCATTTTCTAAGTCAGCACCACGCAAGTTTTTTTGAATGATTTTACCATCTTTATCAACCAAAACAGTAAAAGGTATCCCTGTTACTTTATATTGTTGTGCAGCATCATTCGACCATGCTTTTAAATCACTTACATGATTAGGCCAAGTTAAATTATCTCTTTTAATAGCTTCAAGCCAAGCATTTTTATCTTTATCAAGAGAAACGCTTAGAATAGTAAATCCTTTATCTGCATATTTTTGATAAAGCTTAACAACATTTGGATTTTCTTTTCTACAAGGTCCACACCAAGAAGCCCAAAAATCAATCAAAACTACTTTACCTTTTAAATCAGAAAGCTTTAATAATTTCCCATCCGCTTTTGGCTGAGAAAAATCTGGTGCAATTTTACCTGGGGATAAAAACAACATTTCATCATTTTTTTCCTTTTGTTGTAAATACATCGCTTTAATTTGATTTACTGATGGTGCACCGTCAAAACCATTAATGATTTGTTGAACAATTTGTTCGTAAGCTTGAAAATTTTGATTTGGATCAATTTCAGAAAGTAAAGGTAAAAGCGCAGGAGAATTTTGATTTGCATTAATATAATTTTGCTTAAAATTTTCATATTCATAAAAAAGTGGAGCAAAAGATTGATTTACCTGCTGTTCTTGATCAGGATGTGCTTGTAAATATTGATTCGCTGAATCCTTTTTAGCATTATAAATTTGCATTTGGACAATATACTTATTTAATTGTGCACTTTCTTCTGAACCTACAATATTATGAAATGCTATCATGTTTTTAGCATCACCAAAAACTTGAATCGAAGAACCTTCTCTAAGAATTAAATTTAAATGTTGGTTGTCATTCACACGAATAACATAAATATCCTTGACAGGTAATTTACCTTTAAAAGCATAATTCCCCTTCTTATCAATAGAAGTCTTGAGAAAATTCTTGTAATTATTACCGCCATAATATTGTGAAATATACAATGTATCTTTTGTGGTATTAAAAATATTTCCACTGATAGACACTTCAATTTGTTGACTAAAAACAACTAAATTGATTAATAATGAGATTGATAAAATTATTTTTTTCATCTTATTTTAATAACAAATTAATTTTTTGTTCTAATGCTGCTCCTCTCAAATTTGTTGCAACAATAGTACCATTTTGATCGATTAATACGGTGTAAGGAATTGAGTTAAATTGATACAATTGAGTTAGAGGTGTTTCCCATTGCTTTAAATCACTTACATGTGTTGGCCAAATCAAGCCATCAGCTTTTATAGCTCTTCTCCAAGCTTCTACATCACTATCTAATGATACACTAAACACAGTAAATCCTCTGGATACAAATTTCTTATATAAAGCAACAACGTTAGGATTCTCTTTTCTGCAGGGACTACACCAAGATGCCCAAAAATCAATTAATACAACCTTACCTTTTAAATCAGATAGCTTCATCATTTTGCCATCTGGGTTAGGAAGATTTATTTCGGGAGCTTTTATTTGACTAACCGCTTTTCCCGTATATTGATCGTAAGCACTTTGTATTTGAGCCACTTGTTGTGACAATGATTTAGAAATTGGAGACCTTGGATATTTATTTCTAAATGCTTTTTCAACATTTTTTAAAATAGAAAGATTAGTCGTATCCCAATTTTCAAAACCCATTGCAGGAGTTAATGTCGTAGTCAAAACGATTGCTGCAGGATTCGATGGGTACTTAGTCAACATAGATTTAGCATAAATATCTAACGGTTTTTTCAATTGATAGAACTTTTCTAATTGTTGAGGTTCCGATAATCCAGGTGTATTCATCAACTGAATTTGTTGATAAGCAAACTCATTGAAAATACGCATATACTCAGTAATTAATGGGGCCCATTTGGTTCCGGAAATAATAGGCAATCTTTCGAAACTAACGTAATTCGCCTGAATCTTAACCTTATCATTAGGTGAAATTGTAAGTGGAACGCTTTTATTTGATTTATTGCCAAATGTCAACTGATACAACCCCATTCCTTTGACGTTCCCTTTCAATTCAAAAGTACCATCGACATCTGTAGTTGTTTCAGCCAATTTTATTTTCCCCTTTTCACTTAAAACTTCCAAGAAGATATTTTGATTTGCAGCACCCAAGACCTGACCTTTAATCTCAAAATTTTCAGGTAAATTTGTTTTCGAATCACTTTCATTATTTGAACAACTTACTACAAGTAAGGTTACAAAAAAAACGAATAAGCACTTTTGAAACATTCTCATAATTTAAATTAAATCTTCTAACATTTTACGCATTAGCGCATTAGATTGCTTTGGATCCGCTTTTCCTTGAGACACTTTCATCAATTGCCCCATAAAAAAACCCACCAATTGTTTTTCACCAGCAATATACCTTTCAACTTCTTTAGGGTTTGATGTTATAACCTGTTGTATGTATTCTTTTAGTTTTCCTTCATCAGAATCTTGAATCACATTTAACTTTGAAGCTAATTCAAAAGCAGACAAAGATTGATTTTCAAACATCTCAGGGAAAATTTTACTTGCTGCAACTGAATATGAAACTTTACCGCTTTCAATTAAATTAACCAAATCAGCAATTCTTTCAGGAGAAATTTCAAATTCTGTAATTTCTAAAGCTTTCTGATTTAGATAACCCTTAATCTCACCTATTAGAAAATTGGCTGCCCCTTTAATGTTTTTTGTATGTTCTAAGACACGCTCAAAATACATTGCAATCTGCTTATTATCAACTAATATAGTAGCATCATATTCGGACAATCCAAAACTCTTTGTATATTTTAGAAATAATTCCCTTGGTAAATTAGGCATTTCTTTTTTAACCTGATTTATTTGTTCTTTTGAAACAAAAATAGGTTGTAAATCGGGTTCAGGAAAATATCGATAATCATTAGCAGCTTCTTTGCTTCTCATCGAAATTGTAATTCCTTTCAAGGCATCAAAAGAACGTGTTTCTTGTGAAATAACTTCTCCATTTTCAACCGCTTTGATTTGTCTGTCAATTTCAAATTCAATTGCACGCTGTACATTTCTAATGGAGTTCATATTTTTTACCTCAACCTTTGTTCCGAATTCACTCGCGCCTTTAATCCTAACAGATATATTTGCATCACATCGAAGTGAACCCTCCTCCATATTTCCATCACAAATATCTAAGTATCTCACGATTTTTCTAACTTCTGAAACGTAATTATAAGCTTCTTGAGATGAACGAATATCTGGTTCTGATACTATTTCTAATAAAGGTACTCCTGCTCTATTTAAATCTACCAATGTATCATAAACATCTACATCATGTATGCTTTTACCCGCATCTTCTTCCATGTGTATACGAGTAATTCCAATGGTTTTATCATTTCCTGAATCATCTTTTATCACAATCTGCCCTCCTGTGCAAATAGGTGTTTTATCTTGAGTAATTTGATATCCTTTTGGTAAATCTGGATAAAAGTAATTTTTTCTCGCAAAAAACTGATAGTCAGAAATAGTAGATTCACAAGCAATCCCTAATTTTATAGCATTCTCAATCGTTTTTTTATTCATTACGGGTAATGTACCAGGATGTCCTAGAGTAATTACACTAATATTTGAATTTGGGTGTGCCCCAAATTCATTCACATCATTTGAATAAGCTTTTGATTTCGTCAACATTTGAGCGTGGATTTCTAATCCAACAACTACTTCATACTTCTCACGTAAATTATCCATGTACTAAATTCTGGAAATTAATTCTTTTAAAATCAACGTCATTTTAGGTTCTTGTCTTGAAGCAACTTCTATTACTTCTTCCAAACTTACTTTTTTGATTTTACCTGGCACGCCCAAATCAGTTATAATAGAAATTGCAAAAACAGGTAAATCCATATGTCTTGCTACAATTACTTCAGGGACTGTTGACATACCTACAGCATCCGCTCCAATAACACGAACGAATCGATATTCTGCAGGAGTTTCCAATGTTGGACCGGTTAATCCTAAATAAGTTCCTTCTGCAATGCGAATATCATTTTCTTTTGCAATTTCTTTCGCAACACGAATCATCTCAGGATCATATGGTTCACTCATATCTGGGAATCTGGGGCCAAAGTCATTAAAGTTTTTACCAATTAATGGATTACCTGGGAAAAAATTAATGTGATCATTTAATATCATTATTTCCCCTACAATGAAGTCAGGATTTACTCCTCCAGAAGCATTACTTACACACAAACGTTCAATACCTAACAGCTTCATTACTCGTACAGGATATGTAACTTCCTTAAAGTCATACCCTTCATAATAATGAAATCGACCTTGCATTGCTACTACATCTTTCCCGCCAAGTTTACCAAAAATTAGCTTCCCTGAATGACTTTCAACTGTTGAAACAGGAAAATACGGGATATCTGAATATGAGATTTCATCAATTACCTCTATTTCTTTTACTAATCCACCTAATCCTGTACCTAATATGATACCAACAGATGGTTTCACATTGGTTTTTGATTGAATAAAAGCTACTGATTCATTAAACTGTTCCAACATAATCTATTAATAATTGGTTAAACTCTTCTTGTCTATCTATTTCAATATCAATAGGTAAAAAAAACCAAGGATATTGAGCATTTATTACCTCATCTACTTCTTTTAATTTAACAAAATCTTTTTCAGTTGTTAAAATAATCGAATTACCTTTTGGTAAAAGGTCAAATTTAAGATGAATTTTTGTAATATCATCTGTTGTGAAAGAATGATGATCACGAAATTTAAATGTTTTAACAGAAAAAGATTTAGAAAGATATTCAACAATTTTTGTATCATCAGCAATTGCTGTAACTAAAAGGATGGATTCTATACTTGAAACATTCTTTTTTGAAAAGGAAACAAAGGATGAATATCTGATGGTTGAAAAGAAAATCGGTATATTTTCAAGGTTGATTTTCTCTTTAAAAAATGACTTTTCATCTTTACTTATTGAATCAGGACATTTGGTTACTATTATTATATCCGCTCTTTTTTTACCTTTTATAGACTCTCTTAATCTCCCCATTGGTAAAATATAATCATCAAAAAAGGGTCTATGATATTCTGTCAATAAAATATTTAAACCTGCTTTCACTTTTCTATGTTGAAATGCATCATCCAACACAACCAATTTAGGACTAAACTTTTCGATTAACTGTTGAACACCAAATTTCCTAGATTCGCATACTGCAATGTGAGTTTGATTTTTTAACCTTGATTTTAGTAGTAAAGGTTCATCACCAACATCATTAGAATTACTATTTTCAAGAACATCTAAATATCCTTTTGATTTTCTACCATAGCCACGACTCAAGACTGAAACATCGAATTTTTCGGATAGTAATTTTGAAATATAATAAACGTGTGGCGTTTTTCCAGTTCCTCCGACTGCTAAATTACCTACAACAATGGATTTAATTGGTATGATAAATTTTTTGAAAATACCTAAATCAAAACATAAATTTCTAACATAAGTAATTATGCCATAAACTATTGAAAAAGGAAAAAGAATGATAGACCAACTAAACTTCATTAATAACGATCACAAGGAATTAATAATTTTTTGGGCAAGGTACTGGCGCCAGTATATATCAGTGAAAACTCCAGTGAACCTTTACGATTAGAATAAGTGCTCTTACTCAAAGAAGATAAATTCACATCATAACTCAACCCTATATCGTACCGTTTGTACTTAACTCCAAATGTAGGGATCAAAGCGTCAAAAACTCTTGAAATTCCATGTCTGTAATGAAGTCCAGCATAAATTAATGGAATATTTTTTATTTGTATTTTCTTAGATAAATTAGCTCCAAGAAGTAAATCATTGGTTTTTGATGTCCACATAAATAAAAACTTAGGATGCAATCCAAATTCTGAATTTATTTGATAGTATGTTTCTGCAAAAAAAACTTTTCTTGCTCGCAATCTTTCAGAAGCACTATTCCAATAACTTTCTTTAGGTCTGTTAACGTGATGTACAGAAAATCCTATTTTGGGTTCTATATTCCCTATTTTACGAGACCATTCTACCCCAACATTTAAATCCAAAAATTTCTGATTTGGTTTGTTATTCTGTTCTTTTGAATCAATGGATTTATCAAAATCACCTAACAAATAATACCACTGATTATCAAAAGTTTGATTTTGTGGATCGGTAGAACGCATTGCTAAACCAGATTGAATTCCGACTCTAAATTTATTCTGTTTTAAGTAAAAATGAGTAGAAAGACTTCCTAATAATTTTGTATTATTTACAAAATAGTTAATGTTATTATTTGAAATTATATTAAACTCTTTACCTGTAAAACGATCACTAACTGCATATATTCCTACATCAAACTCGTGATTTTTTATAAAAAACATATGATCAAATGAAAGCATATAAGTCGAAATTGGTTGCTTATCTATTTGTCTCCATTGATTTCTATAATTCAATGTCACCCGAAAGTCTCCATCGTAATCTCCTATTTTTGAAGGATTTAAAAAATGATCTGAGTTGTAAAATTGCGATAAATGAACATCTTGAGCAAATGCTTGTGAAAAAATAAAAGAAAAATAAATAATTGTTTTTCTCATTACCACATTTTTGGATTTGACAAAAAAGTCTTGGCCATTTTCAAATATTGTTCGTGCGTAAACCCACAATTGCATTGTTCTGGATAATAAGACATCGTATTTCCGACCAAAGGATCATAATATAATCCTTTAACATCTTGCATTTTACCTATAAATTTACAAGGGGTTGCAACATTTGAACTTAAAAACTTGGTGTACATATCAGCTTTCATCGAAGGATCGTAAGGATCTGCTGGAGTATCAAGTATCATATCACCTTCAACTAATGCATTAGTACCATCAACAAATTCTCTTTTTAAAACATCTTGATTGAGCGAATTTTCAAATGTATGTTTTAACCCAAAATAATGACCCATTTCGTGGGCCAATACTAAAGGAGTTGCATTTTTTACTAAAACAATTCCATCATCATCTGTATTACAAATAGCACCTAAACCTGCAAAACCTGCTGCTCCTGCAGGAATTTCAATTTTAGAAACGAAATAAATGTTAATCCTATTATCTACATGAAATTGATTTTTCAATTCTGCCCATTTATTCAATGTATCATACATAAAATTGTTAATGTATTTTACTTGACAAACTTTGAACGATATACAAATACTATCAAAAATTGGATTAATGGAATTTACTAAACTATTTATTTGATTTACAGAAATATTAGCAACACCCAAACTATCTCTAACTACGTGAGCAACAACAGAAAACTGTTTATCAACACAAGGTAGTTTGGTTTTTTTTTGAGCAATTACGGATGTAAACAGCCCCAAAAACATAAATGTAACCAGAAAAAATTTTTTCATTTAATCTAATATATCTTCCAAAGATACGAGAAAAAATGATTTTTAATTTCAACATTTTTCTGTAATTCGAATCAGTTAATAATTTACCCACCGACTTTGTTATCTAAATTTTAAACTTTATTTTAGACGATATTTCTATATGGTATGTTCCGAAAATTATATTTATTATTTTTCATTTTAATCGTATCTACTTCTGTTTTATATTCTCAAACAGCTGACAATACGGATGGGTGCTATCCGTTAACAGTAAATTTCACATCTACTACAAATTCAAACAACTGGGACTTTGGTGATGGCAGCGTCTCAGAACTTAGTTCACCAAGCCACATTTACACAAAATCAGGTTCTTATAAAGTAAAATTAAATGGAAACATTGTTTTCACGATAAATGTATTCGAAAAACCGGAAGTATCCCTAACAGCAACCCCATCTAAGGGATGTTCCCCCCTTAATGTTTCTTTTGAATTAACAACAAAGTCTTCATTGCCTTCCAATTTCACATTCGACATGAATAATATCAATTGGAATTTTCAAGATGGAAACAGCAAAAAAAATACACTTTCAACAAATTATATATACAACACAGCAGGACAGTTTGACATTGGTACCAGTGTTTCTTTCTTATACAATAACATTCCAATTCCATCATGCAGTAGTTCACCATTATTTAAAAAGGTGGTAACGACATCCGCTCTGAAACCATATTTTACAACTACACCACCATCTGGAAGTTCTTGTTTTGCTCCTTTGGATATTTCATTTACAAATAAAACTACAACAAATGGAACATTTACTTCGTCATGGGATTTCGGCAATGGAAAAACTTCAACTGAAAAAGACGGTGAACCCCAAAAATACATTTCAGAAGGGCAATTTATAGTAAAACTTACCGTGAAAGATAGTATTTGTACAAAAGAATATAGTCGGACAGTTTCTATTGGAAAACCAACATCAAAATTTACTGTTCCAAACCAAAATGATACCATTTGTGCTAATATCAAAACTATTTTAACCAATAAATCAACTTCTGGAAATTATAAATGGATATTTGATAACGATGCGTCATTGCCTGAAAGCTTTGACTTTGAGCCTATCATAAAATATTCAAAACCAGGAAAACACACTATAAAACTAATAACAACAGCTAATGGATGTAGTGACACAATGACGAAATCTATTTTTGTCGAAGATAGTATTATACAAATATTGTCAACACCAACCTACTCTTGTAACGATACAGTAACCGTCTTTTATTCAACTAAAAACAATCCTAATTTAGGTAAAATAAAATCCTACTTTTGGGAATTTCCTTATAATGGTAAACCTTCTTCTAAAATAACATCTTCTCCTAAATGTTTTTACAACACTTACGATTCAACTTATCATTATCGAAAATTAAACTTGCATAAGGTAAGCCTGATGGCTACAACAAATGCAGGATGTTCACTAAAAAAAGATACTCGAGTAGATACTGTTCAAGAAGTGTGGGCGCGTATTGTACCAGATAGAACAGACGGATGTAGTCCCCTGCTCATCAATTTTTCAGATTCATCAACTACACATCCAAAAGACCCAAATAAAAAATTAGATTTTTGGTATTGGGACTTTGGTGACGGAACAAATTCATCCAGTTCAGGAAAACAATCACATAGTTATGCTACTCCTGGTACATATAAAGCAAAATTGATCGTTAAAGATCTACAAACCAATTGTATCGATACTTCATATGCCGTTCAAATAAGGGTAGGAGATGTACAAAACATAACGTTTGATGTTAGTCCTACAACGATATGTCCCGGAAATTCAATAACGCTAACAAATACTTCTTCGATTTCTGTACAACAAAAAATCACATCCTGGCATTATAGTTCTAATAGAGAATTTATCTCTCATTGTGGGGATGTAAGTAATTTAAACACTATACTAAATGACTCTATTGGAAACCATACAATTACTTTGACAGGAGAGTATAATGGTTGTTTTTCTACTTCTCAAATAACAAAAAATGTACAGGTAAAAGGCCCTATAGCAACCTTCGATTTCTTACAAGATTGTAAAACTCCTGATATTATAAAACTCGTAAATAAAGCACAAGATGCTACATCTGTACAATGGCAAATCAATAATAATATTATAAATGCAAATACAGATACTACTGAAATTAAATTATCTTCTTTATTGCCTCCCATCCCTCTAGGAGACGTGAAAATTAAGATGATTACAAAAGGTTTAGCTTGCCCTGACGATACAAGCTCTACAGTAATACATTATGGCACTGTTAAATCAGATTTCTCCATTGAAGATGATAAGAAAAATACTCTGAAACCTATCCCGCCATCTACTAAAATAATTGTAGGTGATATGAGTACGGGTTCAAAATATGTTTTTAATGCATCAACTTCAAAAGACATCAATCCAAAAGATTGTTATCGTGGGTATTCTTTTCTGCAGGAAAGTGATAGACCAAACACGTATAACAATCCAAAGGATACCTTTTTATTAAGTAAGAAAACATCACAAAGTACTCCGGAAGATCAAACAGTAAAAATGGTCGTTAGAAATGCAAATAATTGTGTTGACACCTCTGAAATTCAAATCCGTATATTTAATTTGAAACCAGAATTTAGTGTTTTTTATAAAGATAAAGTTACAGGAATTGATAATTCAGTAACAAAACTATGTTTACCCACCATTTTAAAATTCAAAGAAAATAGTACCGCTGATACCACTATACAAAGTTGGAATTGGGAATTTAGCGATGGTACAACTTATTCAGGGAAAACACCTCCAGATCACGAATTTAAAACATCTACAGGAAA
>CANHVK010000058.1 GCA_947464135.1 Flavobacteriia bacterium
CTTTTTTACATAAGGAACATTTACAGAAAAAGTTTTTTGAAATCCGTATTTCTCAGAAAGTAAATTCACTTTCAACGTATGATTTATTTCATTAAAGCCGTCCATTCCATAATAAAGAAATCCATTATCACAGCTTATTACATTCTTACCCGAAAAATGTAAACGTGACCACTTTAAGGAATGTCTGCCTGCAGAAATATGCTTTCTTCTTCCACTTGGTTTCACCAAATCAACAGAAAATTTCACCACTCCTGGTTTGTTATATCCAGGTTCTATTTCAATATCTGCCGATTCAAATTTCCCTTTTTTTGAACAAGATAAAACACTAAAAATAAAAAACAAAAAAAATATTTTTTTCATAAATAAAAGATTGATATAAAATAGACTAATAATTTAATTTAAAACATTTTAAAATAAAATAAAATAAACTAAAACTAATTATTTAATTGAACAACTACTTCATATAATCTACTTTCCATTTGAGAAAAAATAATATGTTGCAACTCCTTTTTTTCATTTTTATCAATGACAATGAGTTCATTAACTTTAATCAATTGATCATTTATTTTTACTTCACCTTTCACTAAAAAGTAGATTACATAGACTTCATTTGACTTTATTTCCCTAACCTCATCCTTATTTATTAAACTCCACTCAATGTTATATTTTGGAGAAAAAATAACATTAAAATCGCGCACTTTTCCTCTAGCTGTTACCTTATCACTACCTAAAAAATAAAAAGGGACATCTTCTTTTAACTTAAAAACAGGCTTATCATTTATTTTTAGGTCCAACTCACCATCTAGTATCGTTAATAATCTTCTGTAACCTATCAAATCGGTAAATTCACTCTCTTCAACTTCAATCGTAGCTGAACTTATTCTAAAATCAAAATTTCGTTCATTATAACTACAATCTTTTGGATAAATATACATTTCTGTAGTTTTACCACCACTCCAATCTGTTGTTTTATATGTTTTTATAATTTCCATAAAATAAAAAAGCACCTGAATAACAGGTGCTCAAAGTTATGATTTTAGATTTTAATTTAATGGAATCTGTTTCAAAGTTTCCAATAAATAATCCCAATATTTTTGAACTGAAGAAATTTGAACTTTTTCATCTGGAGAATGTGCAGCACGAATGTTTGGCCCAAATGAAATCATATCCATTCCTGGAAAATGTTTTCCTAAAATACCACATTCTAAACCTGCGTGACAAGCCTTAATTTTTGGTTCTTCATTGTATCGTTTAATATACAACTCTTTCATAATACTTAATATTGGAGAATCTGCATTAGGTGACCAACCTGGATAATCACCACCTTGAACAACTTCACATCCAATACTTTCAAATGCTGCTTTCACCATATTAGCAACGTCTTTCTTTGAGCTTTCTACACTACTTCTTTGTAAAGATTGAGTAGTATATTGCCCTTGATTAACGATTACTCTTGCTAAGCTCGATGATGCTTCAACCAGACCTTCAATATCTGGGCTCATTCTATATACACCATTTACAACAGAAAACAATGAATTAATTATTTTAATCGTTTCTTTCTCTGTAGCAACTTTTCCATCAAAATCACTTTCTGTAAATTCTATTACCAAAGCAGGTTCAATCGATTTGAATTCTATTTTTATTTCCTCAATAATTTGATTTACTTGATTTTCAATATTTGAAAAATCTTTTGATGAAATAGCTACAGTTGCTTTAGCTTCTCTAGGTATAGCATTACGTAAACTTCCACCATCAAAAGAAGCCAACCTTACAGATTGATTATCCAATAAATGACGAATAATACGAGTCATCAATTTATTTGCATTTCCTCTTCCTCTATGAATATCCATTCCACTATGTCCGCCTAACAACCCTCTGATAGAAACACTTAGAATTGTTGTATTTTCTTCATCAAAAGACTCTTGATCGTATGAATAAGTTGTATTAGTATCTATTCCTCCAGCACATCCGATAGATAACTCATCATCGTCTTCAGTATCTAGGTTTAATAAAATCGAACCTGAAATATTTTTTGAATCAACGTGAATTGCCCCTGTCATACCAGTTTCTTCGTCAATTGTAAACAAAGCCTCCAATGCAGGATGCGGAATTGAATCTGAAGCTAATAAAGCCATAATTGTAGCAACACCAATACCGTTGTCTGCTCCTAAAGTCGTTCCATTTGCTGTAACCCAATCTCCTTCAATCAACATTTCAATTCCTTGGTTATCAAAATCAAAAACTTTATCTCCATTTTTTTGATGAACCATATCCAAATGAGATTGTAAAACAACAGTTTTACGATTTTCCATACCTGGAGTGGCTGGTTTTTTAATGATTACATTATCAATCGAGTCTTTGATTGTTTCCAATCCCAATGACTTTCCAAAATTCATCATAAATTCAACAACCCTTTCCTCTTTTTTAGACGGTCTTGGCACTTCATTTAAATCAGCAAAATGATTCCACAATGCTTTTGGCTCTAAATTTCTTATCATATTACTTTAAGTGTTTAATTTTTAATGTTTAATGTTTAATGTTTAATGTTTAATGTTTAATGTTTAATGTTTAATGTTTAATTGTGATGTTTTAACAATAGATGTTAAAATTCTTACAATCTCTTCACATTTTTGTTTTAATTCTTCAAAATTAAAATTTACTAATTCCGTTTCTTTCAAAAGTTGTATCCAATAAAGTGTTTCTCTTGCCTCTTTTGATGCTATACTCATCTTTGCAATAAAATCTTTTTTAGAGATACCTGCATCCGCTTCTTGAACATTTGCCCCTATACTTGTTGCACTTCGAACAAATTGTTTTGAAACAATAAATTCTTTCTGTTCTATTATTTTTTTATATGCTTTAATAGATAAAACAGCAAATTCAAATGATTTCTTTTTGATTAAATTTTCTTTCATAAATAGCATTTTACTATTTAATTTAATCAAAAAGAACATCTAACACCAAATAATTAAACATTTATCATCAAACATTAATCATTTTTTACTTACTATTCTCTCTACATACAAATCCTCTACTTCTTTCCTCGCCCAAGGTGTTCTTCTCAAAAAATGTAAACTTGATTTTATACTCGGGTCGTAATTAAAGCACCTTATATTGATTAGGTATCCTAAATGTTCCCACCCAAGATTATCAACCAATTCGATTAAAATCTGCTCTAATTTTACTCCGTGCAATGGGTTATTCTTTTGCTCCAAAATCGAGAAACTTTTACTAATAATTATTTTACTAGTTTTCTGTATTTGATTCGTTTTGGACCAGCATCACCTAATCGTTTCTTCTTATTCTCTTCATAATCAGAATAAGTTCCTTCGAACCAATACACTTGAGAATCCCCTTCAAAAGCAAGTATATGAGTACAAATTCTATCTAAAAACCATCTATCGTGAGAAATTACAACCGCACAACCAGCGAAATTTAAAATTCCCTCTTCTAATGCACGTAACGTATTCACATCAATATCATTAGTAGGCTCATCTAACAATAATACGTTTGCTTCAGTTTTCAAGGTCATCGCTAAATGTAAACGATTACGTTCACCACCAGACAATACTCCCACTTTCTTATTCTGATCTGAACCAGCAAAATTGAACTTGGATAAATATGCTCTAGCGTTTATCTTTTGATTTCCTATTTCGATAAATTCCATTCCATCAGAAACAACCTCAAAAACAGATTTATCTGGATGAATATCTTTATGTGTTTGGTCAACATATCCTATTTTAACAGTATCTCCAACAGTAAATTCTCCATTATCAGGCATTAATTCCTGCATAATCATTTTGAATATAGTTGTTTTACCAGCTCCATTTGGACCGATAACACCTACTATACCAGCTGGTGGTAATTTAAAATTCAAATCATCATACAATAATTTATCTCCAAATGATTTCCCAACGTGAACTGCATCAATGACATTGGTTCCTAAACGTGGTCCGTTTGGAATTGGTATTTCCAAAATATCTTCTCTTTGTTTTACGTCTTCAGCTAATAATTTATCGTAATTAGATAAACGCGCTTTATTTTTCGCTTGACGAGCTTTTGGATTCATTCGAACCCATTCTAACTCTCTTTCTAACATTTTCTGACGTTTAGAAGCACTCTTCTCTTCTTCTTTCAAACGTTTTCCTTTTTGTTCTAACCAAGAACTATAATTTCCTTTCCAAGGAATACCTTCACCTCTATCTAATTCTAATATCCAACCGGCAACATTATCCAAGAAATAACGGTCGTGGGTAACAGCAATTACAGTACCTTTATATTGTTGTAAGTGTTGTTCTAACCAATCAATAGATTCAGCATCTAAGTGGTTAGTAGGCTCATCTAATAATAATACATCTGGTGTTTGTAATAATAAACGACACAATGCTACTCTTCTTTTCTCCCCTCCAGATAACGTTTCAATTAGTTGATCGTCTGGTGGACAACGTAAAGCATCCATTGCACGTTCTAATTTAGCATCTAATTCCCAAGCATCCAATGCATCAATCTTATCTTGAATTTCACCTTGACGAGCAATAAGTTTATCCATTTTATCTGGATCACTCATAATTTCCTCATCCATAAAGGCATTATTTATCTCTTCATATTCTTTTAGAACGTCAACAGTTTCTTGAACCCCCTCCATCACGATTTCTTTAACCGTTTTTTTAGGGTCTAATTCAGGTTCTTGTGGTAAGTATCCAACACTATATCCATCTGAAAACACAACATCTCCTTGGTAAGCCTGATCTAAACCAGCAATAATTTTCATTACTGTAGATTTACCAGAACCATTTAAACCTATAATACCAATTTTTGCTCCGTAAAAGAACGAAAGGTAAATATTCTTAATAATTTGTTTTCCTGCTGGTGTGGTTTTAGAAACCTTTACCATTGAAAATATAATCTTATTATCTTCTGACATACAATAAAATAGATTAAAGTTAAAAGTATATAATTTAAAATTTAGTTTTTATTCGTCATCCAAAGACATTCTCAATTTATGCTTAAGTTGTCTATTATAAGTTTCTAATAAATACTTAAAGTAATTTGGTGTGCTTTTGGAAATGCATTTAGTATATTGTTTCAATCGATGCTCAATATGCTCTTGCAACATCTCTAAAATTTCTAAAGCATCATAAAAATCTGTTGCCGATTTAGAAATAGCATCAAAATGATTGTCTAAAGAATAATCAACGGCTAACTTTCCTTTTTCGTTTCTATCTAAACAATCAAAATACGACTCTTTGATACAAAACTCTTCTAGTACACTCGTATCAACCCTGTCTTTATGTAGTTTATTAAACTCATATTCTACTTCAAATTCAACATCGTCACCCTCTGATAATTTAGATTCTAAAAAACGATCTGGAAAACGAAATGCATCTTGCCAATTTATGTAATCTTGCCAATAACCAAATCTTCTAACGTTATTCCCTAAATCTATCAATTTAAATTGAGCTTTATTAGGTAGTCTTCTTGAACCTCTACCAATCATCTGATGGTAAAGGGTAAGAGAACGAGTAGCGCGATTTATAATGATAGTTTCAACGGTTGGTTCGTCAAATCCTGTGGTTAATATTCCTACAGATGTTAAAATTGCATCTGGAGTTTCTTTAAACCATTTCAATACATCTTTTCTGTCTTTATCACTAAAAGTTGAATCTAAATGTTTGATTTTATATCCTCTTTTTTGAAACATTTCTTCCACACGGATAGATGTTTCAATACCAGAATTAAATATTAACGTTTTAGAACCAACAGCAACTTCTTCGTAAGCAAAAAGTAGTTTTTCCTGCATAAAATAATTACCATATACTAATTCTGAACTACTTACTGTAAAATCTCCATTAGATCCGATTTTTAAACCGTGTAGATTTACATCATATGTATATGTTTCAGCATCTGATAAATATCCTTTTTCAATCAAAGATGAAATACACTCGCCAACTAATAATTTATTGTAATTATCATTTAGTGGCAATGCTTTGTTTGAGCTCAATGGTGTAGCAGTTACTCCTAAAATATTTGCGTCTTTGTAATACTGGAATATTTTTCTAAAACTATTGTAATGCGCCTCATCGACGATTACTAATCCAACATCATTTATAAAATTCTGATTTTCTTGTAAACGATTATTCAGTGTTTCAACCATTGCTATAAAGCAAGGAAAATCATCCTCCTCACTTAATTTCTTCACATCACTATTAATCACTTTATTACCTACGCCAATTGCTGATAATTGCTTAGATGTTTGAACAGAAAGCTCAATTCGATGTGTTAAAATCAATACTTTTTTCTGCCATTTCTCAACGTAACGTCTTGCTATTTCAGAAAAAATAACAGTTTTACCACCGCCTGTAGGAAGCTGATATAACAAATTGAAATTAGAACCGTTTTCTTCCAATTCTAAAAGAATTGATGCAACTGTCGTTTCCTGAAAGGGATATAAAGACATCGCTTCAAACACTTCCTGATTTTGTATTTCCAATACTTCCATATATTTATTAGAGGGCTATAAATTTACGTTTCTTTTATGTATAAAGCAAAAAAGCCCCTCAAATAGAGAGACCTTTTGTAAAAATAGTATGAATTATTTTACTATATACCACTCTTCTTTCAGCTCTTTGAGCGTTTGAACAAGTGGATTATAATAAGCATATCCGGTTGGTAAATCTGTTAACTTTCTATAAGGATGTAATTTACGTTCTCCATTATCTGTTTCTGTCAAAACATTTAAACGGTTAAAAAAATCGACACTCAATTCTTTACCTAATTCTTTCACAAAACGAACAGAACTATCAACAGAACATCCTGAAGCCTCCGCTTCATCTTGATCAACTACAAAAACGATGGTAAACTCGTTCATCATTCGAGCTTTTGCTTTTAATTGTGAGCCGTGAGCTTTCCATTGATTTGCAAATGAGTCTAGATTCTCCTGAACAAAAACTGCTTCCGTTGGATCTAAAGGTCTATTTGCAGTGTATATCCATACACGACTTTCATCCCCAAACCCTTCGAAAAAATTATAAATCTGCTGCATTCGCTATTAATTCTGCGACATCCAAAACTTGAATATCTTGTTCTTTATTAAAATTCTTTACACCATCTGTCATCATTGTATTACAAAAAGGACAACCTGTTGCGATAATTGAAGCACTAGTTTCTAATGCATCCTCGGTTCTTTCGATGTTTATTTCTTTATTTCCATTTTCAGCCTCTTTAAACATTTGAGCACCACCAGCACCACAACACAATCCATTTGTTTTACAACGTTTCATCTCAACCAATTCAGCATCCAATTTTTCAATCAATGAACGTGGTGCTTCATATACATCATTTGCTCTACCTAAATAGCAAGGATCGTGAAAAGTGATTTTCTTTCCTTTGTATAAATCTCCTCCTTTAATGGCAAGCTTACCCTGATTGATTAATTCCTGAATTAATTGAGTATGATGTATAACCTCATATTTTCCTCCTAATTCTGGATATTCATTTTTTAATGTATTAAAACAATGTGGACAAGCCGTTACAATTTTCTTTACCTCATAACCATCCAACACCTGAATATTCATCATAGCTTGCATTTGGAAAGTAAACTCGTTACCGGCTCTCTTAGCAGGATCTCCGGTACAACTTTCTTCAGCACCTAACACAGCAAACTTTACATTACAAGCATGTAAAATTTTTGCAACTGCCTTTGTGATTTTTTTTGCTCGGTCATCAAAACTACCAGAACAACCAACCCAAAATAAAATATCTGCTGTTTCTCCTTTGGCTAATAATTCAGCCATAGTAGCCACTTGAAATGGTGTAGTCATAATTTATTTTTCAAAAACTTGAATAGTCACTTTTTTATCTATTAATTCAGTAAACTTCCCTTTAAACTGAGTAGCACGAACCATATGATTATCAATCCAATGATAATTACCTCCTCTCGGTTTCCCCATTAACAATCCATGATATTTAAACCCATGTTTGTCCAACCAAATGACTGTATATTCTCTATGTTCTTCCGTACGAGATGTAAAAAATGTAATAATATGCCCTTCGTCAAACCACTTATTTAATGTTTCCAAAGCATCAGGATAAACCTCAGCCGTTAACATTCTTTCTGGTTCTTCATTAGGTATATCATCACAAATAGTTCCATCTATATCAATCAAATAATTTTTAATATTTGATGGCAAAACAGGACTAATTGCTTGCCCATTTTCTGAAATTTGAATTAAAGAAGGTTGTTCCATTTTATGATTGATTAGTATTTTATAATTCGTTTACCCAATTTCCTCTGTCAGCTGGAGAAAACTGCCAAGGCGCACCGTTATTCTCAATATTCGACATCATTCCAGTCAATTCAGTAGGCATTTTTGATTCTTCCATCACCAAATACCTTCTTAAATCAACTATAATTGAAAGTGGATCAATATTTACAGGGCATTCTTGAACACAAGCATTACAAGATGTACAAGCCCATATTTCTTCTTCAGAAATATAATCTCCTAAAAGACTTTTACCATCTAAATAATCTTTACCATTTTTTCTGATTCCTTCTCCAACTTCAACCAAACGATCTCTTGTATCCATCATTATTTTACGTGGAGACAATAATTTACCTGTTTGATTTGCCGGACATGAAGAAGTACAACGTCCACATTCTGTACAAGAATAAGCATCGAGTAAATTCTTCCATGTTAAATCAGTTACATCTTTAGCTCCAAATCGCTGTGGCACCTCGCTCTCATTTCCTATTGATGCAAAAGGATCGATGGAAGGATCCATCATTTTCTTCACTTCTTCAGTTACTGAAGCCAAATTGGTAAACTTTCCTTTATTATCGAGATTAGAAAAATAAGTATTTGGAAAAGCTAAAACGATATGTAAATGTTTAGAATAAGGTAAATAATTTAAAAAAGTCAATACCATTATTAAATGTCCCCACCATCCTATTCGTTCAATTATTTCTAAACTTCCATCTGATACCCCTCCAAACAACATTGGACCTAAACATCCAGAAATACTAAAATTAAATGAATCTTTCATACCATGAGCAGCATGAGAAATACCTCTATTATACATCACCTCATCCGCTCCATTCATCATAAAAATGAAACAAACTAAAATGATTTCCATAATTAAAATCAAATTAGCGTCTTTCGTTGGCCAACCTGTTAATTCCTTCATGTTTAATCGTGGTAACTTCAACAAATTCCTTCTTGAAAGAAAAAATACTGTAGCAACAAACGCTAACACAGATAAAATCTCAATAAAACTGATCATAAACGTGTAAAATCCCCCTAACGAAGAACGAAACAATCTATGTGATCCGGTAAAACCATCAGCTAAAATTTCAATTAATTCAATTTGAGTGATGATAAATGCAACATATAAACACAAATGCAACAATGCTGGAATCGGTCTTGTAAACATTTTCTTTTGTCCTAATGCGACCAATATCATCGTTCTCCAACGCTCAGATGAACGGTCAGAACGATCAATATCCCTGCCTAGTAATATATTTGATCTGATTTGAATAACATTCTTGGTAAACAAATAAAATCCCCCAATTATTAATATTGAAAAAATTACAATCGCCATAGTTTACTTTTTTTGTATTGTATCTTGATTTTTTAAATGAACATCATTTACAGGAGCTTGCTCTATTTTAGCCATTTCCTTTTTTTTTCTTTTTTTATTTTCTTTAATAATTTCTATTTCATTTTTCTTTTTATCCTTTCTACCAAAGATAGAGAAATGAACATATCTTTTAGGATTCTCTTTAACATCTGATAACAATTCTTGAAGCTTAATGTTTGATTTTACCAAATCATTATATAAGGTTTCATCTTTAAGTAATTTAGATAAATTTCCATTTCCTTTTTCAGCTTCCTCCAAAGTTTTATTTAATGTGTTAATAACTCTGTGAGCATCAGATATTGTACTTTTAAAATCAGCACTAACCATATCATCAGTAATCCGTTTTGTATTTCCTAAAATTGAAGAAATTTCTTTATTATTCTTATTTATATTTTCAGTTATACTTAATACATTAAGCATGATTGAACTTAGTTTTAAACGCTCATCTGCAACCAAGCCTTCAACATCTCCAGTTAATTTACCAAAACGCTTTACCGCTGTTCTAATTTCAAATAAACTACCTTGAATTTCAGAAGTAGCAGTAGTATCCCAAAACTCAGCAAATGAACCAACTACTCTATCAACACTATTCATAAGTTTGTTTAATTTTTTGGTAATTGGATCTGCATACGCTTGCATTTGTTGCATCATGTCTTTAGCTACCTCTCCTTGTATTTTAGAGTGATTTGACAAGTATCCTTTTGAAATTGAATTTGGAAATTGTAAAATAATCGCTTTGTTAAATAAATCTAAAGATCCTATTTCAATTTTAATACCTTTTGGTAGCCTTATATTATGATTTTGAATATTAAAAGTAACTTTTACTCTTCTGTCTGATTTTTCGAAAGGTAAAAATTCTATTGCAGTTACTTTCCCTACACTTACACCATTTACAGCAACGGAACTAGCTGGCATTAAACCGCCTGACTCATTAAAATACCCATAGTAGATATCGTCACCGCCAAAAAAACTACTTCCTTTTAAAAAATTTACACCAATGATTATTAGGACTATCGAAATGATAGCAATGAAACCTATTTTAATTTCTTTTGTATATTTCAAAATATTATCTTTTCTTACTTTCTAATTTTGCCTTCTCGATATCCATTCGAATACCATTTTCATAAGCTACAACAAAAGATAAAGGAAAACCATTCGTTCTTAACTCATTTTTCAATCGATTAGCTTCAGCAAAATCGTTATCAAAACTACCTGTTAAGTATTTAAAAATTTTACCTTCCTGCATCTCTTCAACTTCTAGTCCATTAAAACGTTTAGAATTTAAATCTACTTTCTTATCTGACGTTTCAATTTGAACCTTAAAAATAATGACATTTTTTTTATCCGAACTTGGATTTTTAATTTCTATTGAAGTTTGTTGAGAACTTTGTTCTCTTTGATCATTATTCAATTGATTTTCAATATTATTTTTATTTTCACCTTTAATTTCATCAATACCTTCTAATTCGGACTTATATTTTTTAAATGCATCAAACATTGCTTGTGCCATTTTATCTTGCGTAGCTTCCAAACTTAAATATAATTCGTCATTCTGATTTGTTAAAAAACCTGTTTCAATCAAAACTGAAGGCATTGTAGTTTTATAAAGCACAATAAAACCTGCCTGTTTCACACCTCTGCTGTATCGACCAATTCGTTTAAACTCATCCTGTAATTTAGTTGCAAAATTTATTGAATGATCCAAAAAAATAGAGAGCTGCAATTGCCTAGCAATGATTGCATCAGGACTCAGATCAAAATTTTTATATTGTGAACCTTTATCATGCTCTAAAAAAATTGTTGAATTTTCTCTCTCCGCAATTTTTTGTTGAGATTCAGTTCTATGTAAACCCAAAACAAATGTTTCTGTACCATATGCAGCAGGTGATGCTGAATTTGCGTGAATACAGATAAAAAGATCTGCTTTGTTTTTATTTGCAATTTTAGCTCGATCATCTAACTCAACAAATATATCAGTATCTCTTGTATAAATGACATTTACATTTGGATATGCAGCTTTAATTTTAGCCCCTAATTTGAGTGCAATGCTTAAACAAACTGTTTTTTCGTTCGCGCTACTACCATGGCAACCAGGATCTTTCCCTCCGTGACCTGCATCTATACAAATTGTTTTTATAGCAGAACCTATATTCCTATTTCGTTGAGCTGAAATTTGAAAAGTAATACCAAAACACAATAAGTTTAAAATGATAAATTGAAAGTAAGATTTCATTTTTTATAAAGTATAAAGAGTAATTTTTTAGCTTTGCATGAATTTTATTATTAATAGCAAAATTATCTATATATATTGTCGCTTTTCAACCACATAAATAGACTTTTCTTCCTCTTGTTGTTAATAAGCAATTCTTTTATTTTTTCTCAAATAAAAAAAGATACAATTTATCTGACAGATAAAAGTGTTACAACTAATGGCAAATTCTATGCTAAAGACTCAATTTTCAACAACTTAGAAACAAAACAAACACATCTTTATGGAGACGCAAGTCTTGAATATCAAGGCATAAAAATTACTGCAGCGTACATTCTTTTTGATATTGATAAAAAAGAAGTTTTTGCAAGTTACAAAACAGACGAAAAAGGTAAACGTATCGGTGAACCTGTTTTAATCCAAGATGGTGAAGAAGTTCATGCAGGTACTCTTCGTTTTAATTTAAACACAAAAAAAGGATTCATACAAGAGATGTCTGTTAAACAAGAAGAGACTTACTTACAAATGGAAATAGCTAAACGTCAATCTAATGAAGAAATTCATTTTCGAGACGGAAAATTTACAACATGTGATTTAAAAGAACCTCATTTTCATTTTCATCTTTCAAAAGCTATTTTAATTCCTAATAAAAAAATCATATCTAAAAGGATGAATATCTATTTTAGAGATATAGGAACACCAATTGGATTACCTTTATTAGTAATCCCTCAATCAAAACAAAAAGTAAATATGCAAAAAAGAGGATTTCTTATTCCTAAACTTGCACCCAGCTCCTTATTTGGTATGGGATTTACTGATTTAGGGTATTACTTTCCTTTTAATGATAGTTTGCATACTACTTTTCTAGGAAACCTATATTCATCAGGAAGTTATGCTTTATCTAACAATACAGAATATAGAATTAAATATAAATTTAGTGGTAATTTCAGAATAGAATACCAACAAAACAATACTGGATTCCCTGATTTTACAAAAAATGGGAAAGTTATGTTTAATTGGACACATATAAAAGATCAGAAATCTAATCCATATTGGAATTTCAATACAAACGTAAACTTCATTTCAGATAATAATGCAAAAAATATAGTTACAACTACCAACCCTGTTTATTTCAATAATGCATTTCAATCTGATATTAATTTAAACAGAAGTTTTCCTGGAAAACCAATCACTATGGGTATGAAAATATCTACAAATCAAAACACTCAATCAAAATCAATACAATTAACTAGTCCGAATTTTAACATTAATTCTACTCGTTTTTCTCCAACTAAACTAATTTTTAAAGATCGAATTGGAGGAGATCGTTGGTACGATCAAATCGGAATTTCATATAATGGTAACTTTAACAACTCTTCGACTTTTGGTGATTCTTTACTTAGAAAAAAAGAATTTGCACAAATTACAGATAAATTTTTATCTGGTATTAAACAAAACATTGTTATTACTTCAACTATTAAGTTATTCAAAAACACTTGGTCATTAACACCTAGTTTTAATTATGCTCATATAATTAATTTTCAACAATCAAAACTAAGTTACGATTCTTTACTAAAAA
>CANHVK010000059.1 GCA_947464135.1 Flavobacteriia bacterium
AATAGATTATGGATATTAATTTTAATCAAACAACTTCAATTCGTGTTCGATATGGAGAAACAGATCAAATGGGGTATTGCTATTATGGTAATTATGCTCAGTACTTCGAAGTAGGAAGGGTAGAAGCTCTTAGACTTTTTGGTATGAGCTATAAAGATATGGAAGCATCAGGTGTAATGTTACCCGTTTCTGAATTTAGTGTAAAGTACTGTTATCCTGCTTTTTATGACGATCTTCTTTTGGTAACAACCAAAATTGTTAGTTTAAAAGGCTCTCGCTTATTCTTTGAATATGAAATTAAGAATGAGTCTGATAAACTTATTTCATTTGCATCCACAACATTAGTATTTGTTTCAAAAGAGACTATGCGGCCAATTCCTCCACCAGCTAATTTTACAGAATTAATGAAGCAGTATCAAATCAATTAATTTAAACATAGAAGATGGTGAATTTTACTAAATTTAAACGATCTGACTTATTACAGTTAACTTCAATAAGGCAAGGCGAGAGAAAAATAGGAGAGCAGATTAAGGTTTGGAATGATTTTGATAGTTTTAAAAATAACTACGTAATTCTTGGTGTAGAAGAAAGTGTTGGTCCTCAGTCAAATTTTGGTTATGCTGGAGCTGAAAATGGGTTTAGAGCTTTTTTGAATAGATTTTTAAATCTTCAATCAAATCGATTTTTAAACGGTGAAGAGATACTAATATATGGTGTTTTTAATGCCAAATCTGTTGTGTCTTTAGAAGAAAATCGAAACATTGTTGGAGAATTAGATGAACTATTGATTTCTCATTTAAATTTAATTTATTCAAAAGGGTGTATTCCTATATTAATTGGTGGAGGACATAATAATGCTTTTCCATTAATTTCATCTTTTTTTAATGTTAATAAGGTTAAGTTAAATGTAATTAATTGTGATCCACATGCAGATTTTAGGCTTTTAGAAGGTAGGCATAGTGGGAATTCATTTTCGTATGCTAAGGCTTCAGGTAGTTTGGATTATTATAAAGTGATCGGTCTACATCACTCTTACAATAGTGAAGAAATGCTATTGAGAATGGAACACGAAGGTTGCGACTTTACTTTTTTTGATGATTATCTTCAAGGAAAAGGGTGTTTATTGGATGATGTTAAAAGTTTTATAGAAAAAAACAAATTAAATTCTTTTGGTATTGAATTAGATATGGATTCAATTAAAGGAATGCCGTCTAGTGCTTATTCTTTTTCCGGAATCACTGTAGAAGAGGCACGACAATACATCCTTTTTTTAGGGAAACAAAAAAATGTAGCTTATTTACATTTGCCTGAAGGAGCTCCTATTAATGCTAGAGAAGAAGTAATAGTTGGAAAAACACTTGCTTATTTAGTATCTGATTTTATAAAATCTAATACAACAAATAAAACACTTTTTTAAAGTGTTTTATTTGTTTATAATTTATTTTTTTAGAACGGAACTAAATACATCTTTTACGATTTGATTGCTTGTGTTTTTTACATTTGTCAATGCTTTATTAGGGTCTTTTCTGATTTTGTTTTCTTCAATTTCAATAAGTTTGAAAATTCCGATAATTGCCTTTTCTGTTACATAGGCAGTTAAATCGGGATTAATTTCTTTTCCTCCAGTAAATAGATTCTTTTTATTATAATTTGTAATTAATGGTTTCCAATATTTAGTCAATTGTACTTGATCAATAGCTTTTTGAACTTTTGGTTTGAAAGAATTAGTAAGCTGATTTGAAGTATTGTTTTGTAAAAATTTTGTTGCAGCTCCATCCCCACCGTTTAATATTGATAAACCGTCATTGATAGAAATGTTTTTTATTGCATCAATGAAAATAGGTAGCGCTTCTTTGCTAGCTTCTTCAGCAGCTTGGTTTAGAGTGTTTTCAAATTTTTCAACCTGATTTTGCAACATCAATTTTTCAGCAGTTTTTTTTACTTCAATTGCATCTTGTGGGAATGGTAACTTGATTAAGTTGTTTTTCCAAAAACCATCTTTAACAGCACATTGTTTTGTTGCGTTTTCAATACCAATATTTAAAGCTCCTTTAAGTCCATTTATTACATCTTCTTTGGAAGGAATGACGCTTTTTTGATGTATTGATTGTGTTATATTGATCTGTGTTGAATTGAATCCAATTAAACAAGTCGAGATACCGATGAAAATTAATTTTGAAATCATTTTTGAATTTTGATATTTGTATTCAAACTTACAATAATTTTATAAAAAAAACAGTTATGAAAGCAGAATTGATTTCCATTGGTGATGAATTATTGATAGGTCAAACGATAAATACAAATGCTTCTTGGTTAGGTCAGGAATTATCAATGATCGGAATTCGGGTGAAATGGGTCACAACAATTTCTGATGAGGAAAAAGATATTTTAAATGCGATTGATGTGGCATTTAATAGGTCTGATTTAGTTATTGTAACTGGTGGTTTGGGTCCTACTAAGGATGATATTACCAAACATACATTAGTTAAATATTTTGACACAAAATTAGTTATGAATCAATCTGTTTTAGAAAAGGTTGAGTCGTTTTTTATTAAGAGAGGTCGAGAAATATTAGAAGTGAATAGACAACAGGCTGCATTACCAGAAAAATGTGAAGTATTAATAAATAATCACGGTACAGCTTCCGGTATGTGGTTTGAAAAAGATGGAAAGATTTTAATAAGCATGCCAGGGGTTCCTTATGAAATGAAAGGGATTATGAATGAATTTGGTTTTTCAAAAATCAAGTCATTTTTTAACATAAAAGGGATGTATCATAAAACACTTTTAACTACCGGTTTAGGGGAGTCTTTCTTGGCTAAAGAATTGTCTGATTGGGAATTAAGATTAGAACAAGAAGGATTGTCTTTGGCATATTTGCCTTCACCAGGTATTGTAAAATTACGAGTTTCTGCCTATGAAGGACAGGAAAAGAAAGAAAAGGTAGATCAATATTTGCAAGAAGTTTATGATCGTTTTCCGCAACACGCATTTGGGTGGGGAGAAGATACGTTGGCTTTAGCTATTTCAAAGTTAGCTATTGAGAGAGATTTAAAATTAGGGACCGTCGAAAGTTGCACGGGAGGTGGGGTAGCAAATTCTATTGTTAGCATACCTGGTTCAAGTAATTATTTTTCAGGTTCTTTGGTTACTTATTCATATGATTTAAAAACAAATTTAGCGGGTGTTAATCCTAGCACTTTAAATAATTTTGGAGCTGTAAGCGAAGAAACAGTGATAGAAATGGCTGTAGGGGGGAAAAAAAGTTTAGGAGTAGATTATTGTGTTTCGATTTCAGGTATCGCTGGTCCAGATGGGGGGACAGAAGATAAACCAGTTGGAACAGTTTGGATGGCAGTGGCTTGTAATGATTGTGTTGTAACAAAAAAAATAAAATTAGGAGATAATCGAGAGCGAAACATACAAATGACTATATTTGCAGCATTGAATTTTCTCCGGTTAACCATTTTGGAAAAAATCGCATAAAATTTTAATAATTACTTGTGAGTTCAGGAAATTATGTTTTTCTTTGCACTCGCTTTTAGAATTAGTTTAAAAAAAATTAATAAGATGTCACGAGTTTGTCAATTAACGGGTAAGTCAGTAATGGTAGGAAACAACGTTTCTCACTCTAACAGAAAAACAAAACGCAAGTTCTACCCAAACTTGATTACAAAGAAATTTTATCTTCCTGAAGAAGATAGCTATGTAACGTTGAAAATTTCAACTTCTGCCTTAAGAACTATCAATAAGAAAGGGATTACAGAGGTGATGAAAGAAGCTCGTGAGAAAGGATATCTTAAATAAACTACTCGCCCATTGTGAAATGGCATAAAAAAAGAAAAGAAAATGGCAAAGAAAGCAAAAGGAAATAGAATTCAAGTGATTCTTGAATGTACAGAGCACAAACAATCTGGTGCTGCAGGTACTTCACGTTATATTACGACAAAAAATCGTAAAAATACTCCTGATAGATTAGAGATTAAAAAATATAATCCTATTCTTAAAAGATATACTGTTCATAAAGAAATTAAATAATTCTCTGAAAGATGGCAAAGAAAGTAGTAGCGTCACTACAAAAAGGTGGTGGTAAAGAGCACACAAAAGTGATTAAAATGGTTAAGTCTGACAAGACAAACTCATACACGTTCAAAGAAGAAATCGTACACAACGATAAAGTTAAAGATTGGTTTGCTAAGAACTAGTTCATATATAAAGTATTGATTTTATGAGCTTCCCTTTTAGGGAAGCTTTTTCTATTTTTATAGTTATGGGATTTTTTGGATTATTTTCAAAAGAGAAAAAAGAAACTTTAGACAAAGGACTTGAAAAAACAAAGCAAAGTTTTTTCTCTAAGATAGCTCGCACCATTGTTGGTAAATCTAAAGTAGATGATGAAGTTCTTGATAATTTAGAAGAAATTTTAATTACTTCGGATGTTGGTGTTGAAACCACTTTAAAGATTATTGAAAGAATTGAAGAAAGAGTTGCAAAAGATAAGTTTCTTGGTACATCTGAATTAAATCGTGTACTAAAAGAAGAAATAGCAGGTTTATTATCTGAGAATAATTCAAATGATATCTCTGGTTTTACTTATGCCAAACAAAATGGAGATCCATATGTAATTATGGTGGTAGGAGTTAATGGTGTTGGTAAGACCACAACGATCGGTAAGCTAGCACATCATTTAAAAGATGAAGGTAAAAAAGTTGTTTTAGGAGCTGCTGATACTTTTAGAGCCGCAGCTGTAGATCAATTAATCATCTGGGCTGATAGAGTTGGAGTACCAATAATTCAACAAGGAATGGGAGCCGATCCTGCATCTGTTGCTTTTGATGCCTTATCTTCTGCAAAAGCTCAAGGAGCAGACGTTGTAATTATTGATACAGCAGGAAGATTACATAATAAAGTGAATTTAATGAATGAACTTTCTAAAATTCGTCGAGTTATGGAAAAAGTAATTCCTAACGCTCCACATGAAGTGTTATTGGTTTTGGATGGTTCGACTGGTCAAAATGCTTTTGAACAAGCAAAGCAATTCTCAGTAGCAACAAATATAAATGCATTAGCGATTACGAAATTAGATGGTACCGCTAAAGGGGGAGTTGTAATTGGAATATCAGATCAAATGAAAATTCCGGTTAAATATATTGGTGTTGGTGAAGGAATCAATGATTTACAATTGTTTAATCGTGAAGAATATGTAGAATCTTTATTTTCAGAATAATGAAAAGTATATTTTTTTGTTTTTTCTTTTTTACTCTATTTTCATGTACTTCTTCAAAAGTTGTTTCAGAAACTGAAATTAAAAAAAAGAATACTACAGCAGCTCCTATTAATAATAATGGATCAAATTCAAAAAATTTAATTTATAAAGACGTAAAGTCACTAAAGAATAATGATTTAATTCCTGGTAGATCAGAAGAAATTAGTAATGAAATAAATCCCATTAATAAAAAAGAACAAACACCTTCAAGAAATGAGTGATTTTATCTCATTTTTAAAAGTTTTAAAAAAGGTGTCATTAAATCATTATGACACCTTTTCTATTTTTATAATATTCACTGGACAATGTTTACTTGCTATTATGTTTGCATCGTATTCATCATCATCTACTAAAATAGAATACCATCCCTTATTTTCTTTTCCACCTATAAGAATACATTTTCCATCTTTTTTAGATATTCTCCAGCGGTATTTATCAGCTTCTACACAAGCATTACAACCAATACATTTAGCTCTTAACTGAGATATTCGAACCATAATTATGCTTCAACTAATTTGTATAATTTATCAGAAGGTCGAATTTTATCAGGAGTTTTAATTGTGAAAAGAGATCCTTTTTTAACCATATCCACGGGTTTATTTTCTTCTCTAATTTCTGAAATTGTAGAAAAAACTATTCCTGTAGTTGGTCCTGTTATACAGATTTCATCCCCCACTTTTAAGTTTTGCGCTTCCATTAAAAATTCACCAATACCTACTTCATCATAGAATTTTCTACCTTTTGCAACATATACTTTTCTTTTAGTTGCTTTGGATCCATCAGAATCATTCCATTCTCCCATTAGTTTTCCAAGATAGTAACCATCCCAAAAACCACGATTGAAAACGGTTGAAAGTTGTTCTTTCCATTCAGTCACTTTTTCTTGGGAATAAGTTTCGTCTAAGATAGAGTCTATTGCTTCTCTGTAACATTTTGTTGTAATATATACATAATCGGCGCTTCTTCCTCTTCCTTCTAATTTTAAAACAGATACACCTGCTTCTATAATTTTATCTAAAAAATCGATGGTACAAAGATCTTTTGCAGACATGATATATTCATTATCAACTTCTAATTCATAACCTGTTTCTTTATCAGTTACAATATAGCTTTTTCTGCAATTTTGAACACATGCTCCTCTGTTAGCAGAAGAATAATTACTATGTAAACTCAAATAGCATTTTCCTGATACAGCCATACATAGTGCACCATGCCCGAAGATTTCAGTTCTAATTAAATCACCAGATGGGCCTGTGATTTCTCTTCGTTGAATTTCTTTATTGATACTTTCCACTTGGAGTAAACTCAATTCTCTGGAAAGTACCATAACATCAGCAAAATTTGCGTAAAATTCAACTGAATCAATATTTGTGATATTACATTGAGTAGAAATATGAACTGTTTGTCCAATTTTTTTAGCGTAATTAAGCACGGCATGATCGGAGGCTATAACTGCGCTTATACCTGCTTCTTTTGCTGTTTCAACGATACGTTTCATTAATTGAATGTCGTGATCGTATAGAATTGTATTTAATGTTAAATAACTTTTAACGTTGTTTTCAGAACAACGATATACAATTTCAGGTAAATCTTCTAAAGTGAAATTATGTGTTGATTTTGTTCTCATATTGAGTTGTTCAACACCAAAATAAACTGAATTTGCACCTGCTTGAATCGCTGATTGTAAAGATTCAAAATTACCAGCAGGAGCCATTAATTCGATTGATTTCGCTCTCATATTAGATAAACTGATTTTTCTCTAATTTTAACCATTCCAATGTAGCATTATGGAATAAGTCTTCTTGAATTTCTTTTGATAAATCGCTATCTTCTATGAATTTACCAATTTCTAAATCGCCAAGGGGGAAAGGATAATCTGTTCCGAAACAGATCTTTTTACTTCCTTGCATTTTTAGGATATATTTCAGAAAATCAATATCATGGGTGATACTATCTACCCAAAATTTACCGATGTAATTTCTTGGATTGTTAGGATTATCAATGGCTACTAGATCAGGACGACAATTAAAACCATGTTCAATACGTCCAATCGTTGGTAAGAATGAACCACCCGCATGAGAGAAACAAACTCTTAAATTAGGTAATTTGTCAAATAAGCCACTGAATACCATAGAACAAGCGGCGCGAGATGTTTCGGCAGGCATACCAACTAACCAAGGTAACCAGTATTTTTTCATGCTATCTTCACCCATCATTTGCCAAGGGTGAATCATTACAGCCATGTCCAATTCTTGCATAGCTTCAAATATTGGTAAGAATTCAGGTTCACCTAAATTTTTATCGTTGATGTTACTACCAATTTGAACACCTACTAAACCGATTTCTTTACATCTTCTCAATTCTTTAATAGCAGTATCTACATCTTGCATAGGGATTGTACCTAAACCAATGTAGTTTTTAGGATAACGAGCAACCAAATCTGCGATGTGATCATTTAAGAACATAGAAGATTCTAAACAGTCTTCTGGTTTTGCCCAATAAGAGAACAAAACAGGAATAGTACAAACTACTTGAACTGTAGTTGAAAAATCTGCATATTCCGTTACACGGAAATTTTCATCCCAACAATTTTCTTCAATACGACGGAAAAACTTACCGCCCTGCATCATATCAGCAGTTTTGTCTTCGTTGTGTTTTAAATAAATGAAATCACCATAACCAAATTTACCATGCCAATCTGGTAGGTTTTTCGGGATGATGTGCGAGTGCATATCGATTTTCAACATAGTCAAATAGTTTGGTTACAAAGTTAGTAAACTTGTGGTGATTATGAAAGGGTGATTTTAGAGGAAATGTACCTATATAGAAAATCGAAAAATTTCGAGTTAGATTGAATTTAATTGTCACTTAAGCGTTTTTTTATAAATATTAATAAAAGATGAATAGTGTTTTTATTAGGTTACCAAATTTTGAATCCTTTAAAATAAATTGTTATGCTTTTATTAATTAGAGCAATACAACGATAATTACTTTTGTTTTTATTTTTTTTTTAAATTATTTTTGATAAGCTTAAATAATTTATCGTATGAAATATATTCTTTTTTTGTTTTTATCAATTACATTTTTTTCATGTAAGAAAGAAAAATTAAATTCCTACGAAGTAAGTCCTGGTGCGGGAGTTGTGGATATTGAAGGTAATTATTATAAAACTGTTAAAGTCGGTGAGACTGAATGGATGGCAGAAAATTTACGAGTAAGTAAAACCAGATCAGGCGAGAGTTTGGTTTATTTTACAAAAACATCTCAA
This sequence comes from Flavobacteriia bacterium, assembly GCA_947464135.1. Taxonomy (GTDB): domain Bacteria; phylum Bacteroidota; class Bacteroidia; order Flavobacteriales_D; family Crocinitomicaceae; genus CANHVK01. The sequence goes on from CANHVK010000059.1 coordinate 8,535, forward strand.
TTCAAAGAAAATTACGATTTAAATAACGCTGAAAAATTAGCATATACCTATTATAATTTTGATTCCACTTACCATAAAACATACGGAAAATTATATAATTCTAAAGCTTCTCACATGGTTTGTCCTACAGGATGGCATTTACCTGATGATACAGAATGGGAAGCACTTATGGAAGGTTTTGGCGGGGATAAATCCGCTGGTGGAAAGTTTAAAGAATCAGGTTTTGAACATTGGAAATCCCCAAATACAAACGCAGATAACACTACTTTATTGACATTTAAGCCTAATGGTATGTTAAGCCAAGAAGGAAATTTTGAGGGGGTAGGAACTTTTGCTGCTTGGTGGACTATTTCAACAAAAGGAATTGAATTTACTCCTAAAGCATTTAAAGTGAGCTATGACTCTGACGATGTACAAAGTTTTTATCAGAAAGGCTATGCTGCTATGGCTATAAGATGTAAAAGAGATTGAAAAGAATTACATAGCGAAAACCTTTTATCTTTCTAAAGCTTTTGAATCGTGTAAATGAAACTGAAAAATCTTTACATTAAAATAGAACGTGTAAAGAAAACAGGAAAATCTTTATATGAAAATAGAACGTGTATAGAAAAATCAAAAATCTATATATGACTTATGTGTTTTAAATTAATTAATTATTTAAGTTTGAACTTAATTTCTAATCGTTTTTAATAATGAAAAAACTATTATTCGCACTATCACTCACAAGTGTATTGTTCTCTTGTCAAAAAGAAACATCAACTCCAAAAACAAATTCAAACACGAATACAACCGATACGACCAAAACTTCTTCCATCAATGTCGCAATCTCTGGTTTTGATTGCAGTGGAGTGAATATTATAGGAACTCTCAAAAAAGGAGAAGTAGCAAGTAATGTAAGTGCTTCATTAACCTATACCGGTGGGAATGCTAAAACGTATCCAACCAAATCATATACTTCTACAGGTGTAACTGGACTAACTGCTACTTTATCTGCAGGAACATTAGCGAGTGGAAGTGGAACATTACAATTTCTTATTTCAGGAACACCAGCAACTGCAGGAACCGCAAGCTTTTCAATTGTTTTTGGAGGAAAAACGTGTGCTATTAATTTGATAGTAAATGATAATGTTCAACACCCAACTAGTGGTTATGGACCAAATATCACTGATAACGATGGTAACACTTATAAAACAGTTTACATAGGAACCCAACAATGGATGGCAGAGAATTTAAAAGTTTCTAAGTACAGCGACGGTACAACGATTCCAAATATTACCGACAATACCCAATGGCAAAACAATACCACTGGCGCATGGTCTTATTACAACAACGATGCAACCAATAATGCTAAATATGGAAAATTATACAATTGGTATGCAGTGAGCACAACAACAAATGGGAATAAAAACGTTTGTCCTTTAGGGTGGCATTTGCCAACAGACGCTGAATGGACGGTTTTAACAGATTATTTAGGAGGAACAAATGTAGCAGGAGGTAAAATGAAAGAAGTAGGCACAGTAAGCTGGAATAGCTCGAATACTGATGCTACAAACACGTCTTTATTTACTGGTCTTCCAGGCGGTTTCCGCAACTATTATGGAAGTTACGGCTTCATTGGCTTAAGCGGTAACTGGTGGAGTTCTACGGGGAACAATACGTATTCTGCTTGGCTCCGCAACCTGCACACTTACAATGAGGATGCTTCTAGAGGCTACGACAGTAAGAGTTACGGGTTCTCTGTGCGTTGTCTCAGGGATTGACATTCGACTCCGCTTAGTCTGACATTTGCGTGGATGATGCTTTAATGGCTTGCAAGTATTTGTGAGCCTTTTTTTGTCATCTTCTACTAAAAAGTATTAGTGTAAATCGTTCTATGAATTGTTTATTTTAAACTTTTTTCTCTTTCAACCAACATAAATAATTTAATTTTTCTTCTTTTTATTTTTTAACTCATTGTTTTTATTATATTTGCAATATTACTATTTGGTAACATACCAATTAGTAACATACTATTAGGTAATATAAAATTGAATACCATGCAAGGAAATAATACACCATTTGTTTTTGGGAAAACCGTAAGTATGTTTTCCTTCACGAACCGCGAAGAAGAGTTTGCTAAATTGAAGTCTAATTTATTGGGACGTATTAATACCATGTTGGTTTCTCCGCGTCGTTGGGGTAAATCTTCTTTGGTGGAGAAAGTTGCTCAAGACATTGATTCGGAAACAACGCGTGTGGTAATTATCGATTTGTTTACAATTGGTAGCGAAGAAGAATTTTTGGAAGTGTTTGCCCGTGAGGTATTGAAAAAGTCTTCATCCAAATGGGAAGATTGGGTAGGTCATGCTAAAAATTACTTCAAACAATTGATGCCTAAGGTTTCTATAGGTGTGGATCCTACGACTGATTTTAGTATTGGCTTTGACTGGAAAGAGTTGAAGAAATACAGCGATGAGGTGCTGAATTTACCTGAGGTCATTGCGAAAGAAAAAGGGATACAGTTTGTTATTTGTATCGATGAATTTCAAAATTTGTCGAACTACAATACATTTGAGTCGTTTGAAAAGAAGATGCGTGCTGTATGGCAACGTCAAAAACAAGTGACCTATTGTTTGTATGGTAGTAACCGCCATATGATGGAGGAGATTTTTAACCATAGTTCTAAACCGTTTTATCGTTTTGGTGATTTTATGTATTTACCTAAAATCAAACGCGAAAAATGGATTTCGTTTATTTTAGAAAGTTTTAAAAACACTGAAAAGCAAATTTCGGAAGAACAAGCGGCTTTCATAACAGATAAAATGAATTGTCATTCGTGGTATGTTCAACAGTTTTCGCATTACGTTTGGGTGAAAACAAGTTCAGAAGTTACAGAAACCATTTTGCAAGATGCAATGCGTGAATTAATTGATGTAAATACACCTTTTTTTCAAGCTCAGGTCGAGGCTTTGAGTACAACACAACTTAATTTATTGAAAGCAGTTGCATCAGGAGAAAAGCAAATCACAAGTGTGCGAGCTATGCAGGATTTTAAGTTAGGAACATCAAACAACATCATTAAAAACAGAGAGATATTAATAAAAAAAGACATTTTACAATTTTCAAATGGAAATTTCGAATGGTTAGACCCTGTGTTTTTGATATGGTTTTTAAGATTATTTTAGTTAGTTTATTGTTTGTTAATATTTTATAATATTACCGTTTGGTAACTTACTATTTAGTAACATACCAAAAGGTAGGTTTAAATTTTTAATCCATTCAATCATCTTCAAATCTACTCATTTTCAAATTTTCAAATTATAAAATTATCTTTGTTTAAAATTTGAATAAATGGCTCAAAAACCAGCTATCCCGAAAGGAACTCGTGATTTTTTACCGATTGAAGTCGCACGTAGAAATTACATTTTTGATACAATCAAACAATCCTTCAAAAACTTTGGATTCTTACCAATTGAAACTCCTTCTTTTGAATTGTCTCAGACATTAATGGGGAAATATGGAGAAGAGGGCGATCGTTTGATTTTTAGGATATTAAATTCAGGGGATAAGCAGAAGAAAGCAGACATTCAAGCATTGGAGGAAGGAAATTTACCACGTTTTGCTAATTCATTATCAGAAAAAGCGTTACGTTATGACTTAACCGTTCCGTTTGCTCGTTTTGTTGTTCAGCATCAAAATGACCTTTCTTTTCCATTTAAAAGATATCAAATTCAACCTGTTTGGAGAGCTGATAGGCCACAACATGGTAGATATCAAGAGTTCTATCAATGTGATGCGGATGTGGTTGGTAGCGATTCATTATTGTATGAAGTTGATTTTGTCCAGTTATTTGATGAGGTACTAACGAATTTAGGATTGCCTTCTTTTACGATTCACATTAATAACCGTAAGATTTTATCAGGGATTGCTGAAGTTTCAGGTGAGTCTGATCGTTTAATCGATATTACGGTAGCCTTGGATAAATTAGATAAAATCGGAGAGGAAGGTGTAATCAAAGAATTAACTGAAAAAGGGGTTGCTGATAGTTCGATTGAAAAGATAAAACCTTTGTTGACTCTTTCAGGATCGACAAAAGAACGTATTGAAATAATGAGAAATTACCTTTCAACAAGTGAAATAGGATTGAAAGGAATTGAAGAGTTGCTTTTTGTTTTAGATACTGTTGAAAAATTAGGTGTTGAAAAAGCAAACATTGTATTCGATGTGACGCTTGCTCGTGGTTTAAATTACTACACCGGTGCTATTTTTGAAGTGAAAGCGGATGGCGTTAAAATGGGTAGTATTTGTGGTGGTGGAAGATACGATGATTTAACAGGATTGTTTGGAATGCCTAATATGTCTGGTGTTGGAATTTCTTTTGGAGCAGATCGTATTTATGATGTGTTAAAAGAACTTGAGCTTTTCCCGAAAGAAGTAGGGCAGGGCTTGGAAGTTTTATTTGTAAACTTTGGTGAAACGGAACAAGCACATTGCTTGCCTTTGGTAAAAGATATTCGTAAAAATGGAATTTCATGTGAGCTTTATCCGTCGAAAGCGAAAATGCAAAAACAAATGAAATATGCGAATGACATTCAAGTAAAATACGTTGCCATAGTTGGTGAAAACGAAATTGAAAACAATATCATTCAATTGAAAAATATGGAAACGGGCGAACAAGAAGAAGTGAGTGTAGAGGAGTTGATAATGTTAGTTAAAAAGTGAAAAGTTTCCCCCTTTGGAGGGGATTAAGCGGGAGGAAAATAACTGATTGTTTAATATTAGCAGAAAATTAATTTTCTTCCTTGAT
>CANHVK010000060.1 GCA_947464135.1 Flavobacteriia bacterium
AAGTGGTATAAACACTAAAAATTTCTTTGATATTTTTTCAGTTGAAAGACCTTATTCTTTAAATAAATTGTCTTTCAAAGAATTGACTTCTGATAAAGAAGTGTTTTACATTTTAAAAATGTTAAATCTGGAGTTATTATTTAAGGCTCAATTTGAATTTATAAACAATAATAAAGGGTTATTCATTTTAACACCTTGGTTTACTAGTATTGAAGATTTAAAACAGAATAATTTAAAAATATCAGATTTTGCTAATTATGACCAAACGTTTGATTTATTGCATGTAATTAAAAATATTGAGATTAATACAGATGAATTGAGATTGCTTACTAGCCAATTACGAACAAAGAATTTACAATTAGGTTTACAAGAAGAAAAGTTTAGGAATATTATAGAGAATATTAATCTTGGTCTTTTAGAGGTTGATAATTATGATGTGATTCAATATGCTAATAATACATTCTCATCTATTTCAGGATATTCATTAGATGAGTTAAAAGGGCAGTTGGCTCATAAATTATTTACCAAAAAAGAAGACCAAAAAATTATTGAAGGAGTAATTGATGAACGAAAAAAAGGTCAATCTGGTAATTTTGAAGTAACTGTTTTAACTAAAAATGGAGAAGAGCGAATATGGTTTGTAAGTGGAGCACCAAATTATAATGATAAAGGGGAAATTATTGGTTCAATAGGTGTTCATTTAGATATTACTGAACGTAAAATGTTGGAGGTTGCTCTTGAAAATGCAAGAGATAAAGCACAAGAAGCATCTAAAACAAAGGAGATGTTTTTGGCAAATATGAGTCACGAGATTAGGACACCTTTAAATGTTATTTTAGGAATGACCAGACTTATAATGAAAGAAGATTTAAACGAACGTCTTTCAGAATATGTTAAACATTCGCAATATGCTGCTAATCATCTTCTTTCAATAATTAATGATATTCTTGATTTGTCAAAAATTGAATTTGGTGAAATGAATCTTCAATTAAATCAATTTAATCTATACACTTTATCAAATGCAATTGAATCAATTTTTACACCAAATGCAGAGGAAAAAGGATTAATGTTTAAGTATCACATTTCCAATGAAATTAGTGAGTGTTTAATTGGTGATGATGTTAGAATTAGACAGGTTCTTATCAATTTAATTGGTAATTCAATCAAATTTACGGATGCTGGTTATGTTTCCTTAAATGTTATGCTAAAAGAAGATTTAGATGAAAGTCAACGGATTTCTTTTGAGATTAAAGATACTGGGATTGGTATGTCAGAAGAATTTATGAATCAGATATTTGATAAGTTTTCTCAAGAGGCAAACCAAGCAAATAGGAAATATGCTGGAACAGGTTTAGGGATGACTATTTGTCGTGACTTATTAACTTTGATGGACAGCGAATTACAGATTCACAGTGAAAAAGAAATAGGAACAATCATTTCGTTTGAAATATTATTTTCAAAATCTAAAATTGAAAATTCAACATTAAAAAGAATTGATTTTGAATTGATTGATTTGACAGGTGTTAAAGTTTTATTAGTTGAGGATAACAAAATAAATCGTTTAATCGCGGGTAAAGCACTTGAAATGCTTGGAACTACCTATGTTGAAGCTATCAATGGAATTGAGGCTATTGAAATACTTAAAAATGAATCTTTTGATTTAATTTTAATGGATATTCAAATGCCTGAAATGGATGGAGTAGAAGCTACTAAATGGATTAGAAATCAAATGAATATAAGCACTCCGATAGTTGCTTTAACTGCCAATGTGTTTAGACAAGACATAGATTCCTATTTGGAAATAGGAATGAATGATTATATTATCAAACCTTTTGATGAAGAAGATTTCTTAAAAAAGATTTCAGAAAATGTAAAAACAGGCAAATAATTAGATGTTTAAATGATGAAAACAATAAAAGACCCTGGATTAGGTTCTAGATTTCAACGTCCTGTAAAACGAATGATGAATCAAGATGGTTCATATAATATTATTCGTAAAGGTGGTTTATCTAATTTTCAAGATTTTTACAAGTATTTACTTGATATTCATTGGTATAATTTTATTTTTTTGGTGTTGTTAATCTATATTCTAATAAATTTAGTTTTTTCTGGAATATATATCGCAATAGGAATTGAACAGCTAAAAGGCGTTCCAAGTCACCAACATCCTTTTTTTAGTGCTTTTTTCTTTTCTACTCAAACGTTTACCACTGTAGGGTATGGTTCTGTTTCTCCAAATGGGACAGCGGCAGAAATTGTTGCAATGATTGAAGCTTTTTTTGGGTTGATGGGTTTTGCAATTGCTACAGGTTTATTATATGGTCGATTTTCAAAACCGAATGCTAAAATTGGTTTTTCAAAAAATGTAATTATCACTCCTTTTGAAGATGTTACAGCGTTGATGTTTAAAATAGTAAACTTAAGAAACAACGTATTACTTAAAACCAAGGTAAGTGTTTTTCTAGCGATGGATAAAGAAGAAGGAAATCAATCGTTTAATAAACAATATTTTCAATTGAATTTAGAGGTTGATTACATTACCTTTTTTCCACTAACTTGGACATTGGTTCACAAAATTTCAGAAGATTCTCCATTATTTGGTTTGAATATCGATGAAATTAGAAAAAGAAATGGTGAAGTTTTGATTTTGATTGAAACATTTGATGAAACATATTCGCAAGATATCATTCATAAGCATTCTTATGCTGATGAAGATTGGTTAGAAAATGTGAAATTTGATGCGAACTTTAGACCTGATACAAACGGCAAATTAGTATTACATATTGATGAATTAAGTAATGTAAGTCCTGTTTAGTACGAAATTATAATTGTATGATTCTTGGTGTTTTACAATTTCTTAAATAGCTTTGAATAATTTGTTTAGCGTCTTTGTCTTCTTTTTGTAAATCAATTTTATCTTCCCAATAATGAAACGGTTTTTCTAATAAAGCAGTTGCAATAAATGAATGTCCCCTATACATTTCATTTTCAATAAGAATCACTGCTTTTTCATTTTTAGTTCTCCCTTGTTCTACAATGACAAAGTTTTGATGTTCAAAACTTAAATAATTAATTAGTTCATTCACACGATTATTATAAAATTCAGGATGTTCTTTTCCGATACAAGCACCTTTACATTCGTTTATCTGATGTCCAAAACATTCGTTTTGAGTAGGGTAGAGTTGAGTTAGTTTTTGACAAAGATTATGTTGTTTTACTTTAGATTGTAAATATTTTTTAGCTTCTGGTAAACTTGTAAAAACAGTTAAAGGTAAATCCGCAGATTTAGCTATGTTTCCTATTTCTAATTGGATATACCCGTTTTCATCTACTTTAGAAAATAATCCCAATGGAAATAAGTTTTTTCTTAATCTTCGGTTGTAAATAGGACTATGGGTTTTTATTAATTGAGATTCTCTAAGTAGTGCGACAATTTCAGAACCTGTTAGTTCATATTCAATACGAGTTATTTCAGTCCGCATTTTTGCTCCCTTTTTAGTCTTGGTATTTGCAAGATGCTGAATGACTCTTTTTCGAATGTGTTTGCTTTTTCCTATGTAAATTATTTGATTGAACTCGTTATATAAAATATATACTCCTGCTTTAGAAGGAATTTCTTGTATAGTTTCTTGGTCAAATAATGGATGTAATTCTTTTGAATGTTCATTTTTTGATATCATTCTTTCAACAATATCAGAACGTTGTATGTATAAATGTTGGAATAATTGAACGGTTGCAAATGCGTCACCACCGGCACGGTGTCTACCGTCTATATATATTCCTAAATCCTTGGCAATATTACCTAATGAATATGATTTATGGCCAGGTATGATCACTCTCCCTAATTTCACTGTGCAAAGCGTTGGTCTAGCATAAGCATAGCCCAAACTTTTAAATTCAGCTCGAACCATTGAATAATCAAAACCTACATTGTGTGCAACAAAAACACAACCTTCTGTAAATTCAATTATTTTTTTTGCAACTTCAGGAAAAGTTGGAGCATTTCTAACCATTTGGTCATTGATTCCTGTAAGTCTAACAATAAAGTAAGGAATTGATGTTTCTGGATTTACAAGTGTTACAAATTCATCAATAACTTGATTGTTTTCAACTTTATACATTGCAATTTCTGTAATCTTACTGTTTTTTGGATTTCCACCAGTTGTTTCGATATCGATGATTACATATTGCATAGTTGCAAAAGTAAGTAATACCTATTAAAATGAATCTTCGAGATAGAATATTATTGGGATAAAAGAAGTGATATTTGATTTAAATTCGATTATAGATTGTAAATTTGTATAACTATATAAATATTATGATACTTTTTTTAAGTGATGTTGCAGGTTCAGAGATTTTATTAATTCTGATTTTTGTATTGATATTTTTCGGTTCAAAAAGTATTCCAAATCTTGCGCGCACACTTGGAAAAGCTATGCACGAAATAAAGTCTGCTTCCAATGAAATCCAGCACGAGATAAAAAAGTCTGGAATGGATATTAAAAAAGATATGAATTTATCGGGTGTTTTTGAACGAACTGCAGAAGATATATCAACACCAATTTTGTCTGAAATTAAAGATGTTGAAAATCATATAAATACTCCTTCTGGTGTAAAAGCTTATGGCTCTGATTACTCACCGGAGCCAAAAGAAGAGGAAAATCCAATTGATGAAAATCTTCCTCTCGACCAACAAGCGGTAATGGAAAATATAAATTCTAAAAAAGAATAATAGATTTCATATAAAGAAATCAATCTTCATCTTCTTCATCATTTTCTTTGTGCTTCTTTTTTGAATCAGTAGCTGATTTTGTTTCTTTCCTGATTTCTGAATGTCTTATTTCTCCACCAGAAGTTCCAACTTGTTTTGCGAAATAAACTGAAAATGAAGCTATAACAAATAAAGTGATATATAACCAGTTTGTAAATCTTTTCATCTTCCATTCTGATAATAAAGCTAATATTCCAATTAAAATAATACCCCAAACAAAACCCATAAATTGTTCTGCTAATTCTTCGTGTTTTTCGATTAGATTTTCGCTAACACCTTGAATATGTTCTACGATCTCTTCTGCACCTTCGCCTGTTTCGAATGAAGGAAAAGTAAATAGTGAACTTCCGATTAAAATGAGTCCACCAATTCGTTTGCTTATTACTGATTTAGATAAAATTCCAACACCTAAAACAATAACCCCAATAATTATTCCAATGATTGGGAAATGGTTTACAACCATATGTAAATGAGCTTGATTCATATTTTTTTGTTTTAAAATAAAAATGAGTTACGAAATTAATCATAACTCATCTTTCATAAATTATAATTGTAATTACGCTTTCTCGCTTCCTAATAAATTTTCAGCATTTTGAGAAATAGCAGACTTTTCGAAACGAATTTTTGTTCCTTCTGAATTGATCAAAACAGTATTGCTAGTAACCTCTAAAATAGTTCCGTGAACTCCTCCGATAGTTACTACTTTATCTCCCGCTTTGATATTTTCACGGAAATTTTTCAATTCTTTTTGTTTTTTTTGTTGTGGGCGAATCATAAAAAAGTAGAAAACTACCATCACCAACACGAGCATTAAAATTTGTTGCATCTTTTTTGGATTTATTATTTATTAATTATTTACGAGTTACATTTGCCTTTATTTGCATAATTGTTAAAGAAGGTTCCGTATTGGCAATCATACGAACTTCTTTGGTTAACAACCCTTCCGCTGCATTGTCTGTTCTAACAGTAGCAGTAATTTGTTCTGTTTCTCCAGGTTCAATTGGTTCTTCGGGATATTCAGCAACAGTGCAAGAACAAGAACCTTTTACTTCAGATATGATTAACGGGTAATTACCAGTATTTTTTACGTTAAAAACAGCTTCGACTTCTTCCCCTAAAAGCACTTTTCCACCATTAAAAACTTTATTTACTTCTAAAGTTGTTTTTTGACCTATTTCCAAGTTGTCTTTAGAACTACAACCTATAAGAAAAACACTAGTTAAAGCAAAAAATATTTTTTTCATTTCTCTAAAATTATTAAGCTAAACCTCTACCGATTTTTACAATTTTATTATTTTTTTCTAATTCTAAAATTGCTTTATCTAATATTCCATTGATAAAACTACTACTTTTTGGAGTAGAATAGAATTTAGAAATTTCAATGTATTCGTTTAAAGTAACTTTTTTAGGAATATTATTGAATACTTGTAATTCTGTAATTGCCATTTTCATCAAGATGATATCCATTTTGGCAATTCGGTCTAATTCCCAATTTTTAGTTAACTCATCAATTAAATTCAAATTTTCATTATCCATTGAAATACATTTGCGTAACAAGTTTTTTACGAAATGCATTTCATCCTCTTCGTCTTTAAATAGCGGTAAAATGTCAGCGTCTTGATCTTCTTCTAGTCCTTTGATTGTTTTAACAACCATTGAGCACATTAAGTCAATATCGTCTAGCCAATGAATACTTTTTTCTTCAAAGAAATGGTATAATAAAGAAGAATTAGCAATTTCTTGTTTAAATAATGCAATCGCAAATTCTTTATCTTCTTCAAAAGAACGAACTTCACTATTCATATATGAAAAGTATAACTCACTCTCACGAATTTGAGTCATAATTTTTTTAAACATTTCGTGATGTTCAACACCAATCCAGTTTACTTTATTTTGTTCAGACATCAAACGTAATTTTCTAGAATCTGATAAAATTCTGAAAACTTTATTTTCTACAAACTTTGTATTTGGATCTAAATCTGCTTGTGTAGGTCTGATTTTGTTTTTTCCTTCAACAATTTTTTGCTCGCTGATTTCTCTTAATTCATCGAAGCTTAACAAAAAATACAAATAGATATCGTAAATACGATCAATTGAAATCAATAAATCAGTTTCTACACGTTTGTAGTTTTCTTCATCAGATTGAAAATAAGCATAAAGGGCTTGTAAAACTTTGATTCGTAAGTGTCTTCTATTTAACATTGTATTGTATTAAAGTGGTAGTTTAACATTTCCAACAGATTGAATGCGCTCCTCTGCAAGTTTGTCAGCAATGATGTGAGTAGAAATGTTTTCATCTTTTGAACGTTTGATAATGCGCTCAATTGTATGGTATATATCTTCTGTTTTTTGCATTACCCATTCGTGTGGTAATCCTTTTACTTCTGAATAACAACTTATTACACCCCCTGCATTCAATGCGTAATCAGGAGCGTAAATTATTCCTTTGTCTAATAATGCTTTACCGTGAATAGTATCTATTGCAAGTTGATTATTAGCTGCACCAGCGATTACACCACATTTTAAACGATTTATGGTATTATCATTTACAGTCGCACCTAATGCACAAGGAGCATAAACGTCAACATCTAAATCATAGATTTCATCTAATCCAACAACAGTTGAACCAAATTTTGACTGAACCGATTTTAAGTTTTCTTGGTTAATGTCAGTAATAAAAACTTTTGCTCCTTCTTCGGTAATATATTTCACAAGATTTTCTCCCACGTGTCCAATTCCTTGAACGGCAATTTTTTTACCTGCTAAACTATCTGTTCCAAATTGTGCTTTTACCGCAGCTTTCATTCCAACATAAACACCATATGCAGTAACTGGTGAAGGGTCACCACTTTTACCAGGTAAACCAACAACGTGGTTAGTTTCCATATTTACGTAAGACATATCCGATGGATTAATCCCAACATCTTCAGCAGTAATGTATTTTCCACCAAGACTTTCAACAAATTTTCCGAATCTTCTAAATAAAGCTTCAGACTTCATTGTTTTTGAATCGCCTATAATTACAGCTTTTCCTCCACCAAGATTTAATCCCGAAATTGAATTTTTATAGGTCATTCCTCGTGATAAACGAAGAACATCATTTAATGCTTCTGTTTCATTGTTGTACATCCACATTCTAGTTCCTCCCAATGCTGGGCCTAAAACGGTATTGTGAACTGCTATAATGGCTTTTAGACCTGTAGCATTATCATTACAAAACAACAACTGCTCGTGGTTGTATTTTGTCATTGGAGTTATCACCGGGTTTTCAACCAGGTTCATTTCACTTATATCTCTAACTTCAAACATCAACTCTAATTTGTAAGAACGAATATTTATTTTTAAGCACTAAACGAATTATGAAATCAATCAATTAGTTTTGCAAAAATAGGAATTAAACTATGAAGTCGTTAAACTACCTCAATAAATATTTATATAAATACAAAGGGCGCTTATTATTAGGTGTTTTGTTCATCTGTTTTTCTAATTATTTTGGGGTTGAAATGCCCAAAGTAGTTAAAAATGCTGTAAATGATTTTTTAGGTGAATTAAATCATACAAACGATTTTCATTCGATTCTTATATTAAGCTTAAAATTAGCGGGAATCTATATGTTGTTTTCCTTTTTAAAAGGTTTTTTTCTGTTTTTGACTCGTCAGACTATTATTATTATGTCTCGTTTGGTTGAATATGACTTAAAGAATGAGATTTACGACCAATATCAAAAATTAGATTATACATTTTATAAAAAGAACAACACGGGTGATTTAATGAATCGTATTTCGGAAGATGTGGGACAAGTAAGACAATATTTAGGGCCAGGATTAATGTATACCATCAACCTAGCTATTTTGTCCATAATGGCTATTTATACTATGATGAAAATCAATGTTTCCCTCACTTTAATTGCTTTAGCCCCTTTACCTATAATGTCTGTATTGATTTACAAAGTTTCTAGTAAAATGAATGCTTTAAGCAAATTTGTGCAACAAGAACAATCTATGTTATCTACGATAGTTCAGGAAACATTTTCAGGAATTCGGGTAATCAAAGCTTATTTACGTGAATTAGAAATGCAATCGCGTTTTGAAGAATCTTCGAATGCCTATAAGGATAAAACAATGAAACAGGTTAGGATAAATGCTTTATTTATGCCTACAATTGTTTTTTTAATCGGTTTGAGCACATTATTAGCTATTTATTACGGTGGATTATTGACCTATAAAAAGATAATTACTCCTGGGGATATTGTTGCTTTTATTTTTTATATCAATATGTTAACGTGGCCATTTGCAAGTGTTGGTTGGGTAACCTCTATTATTCAACGTGCATCCGCTTCACAAGAACGTATAAATGAATTTTTAAAAATAATTCCATCTATCCAAAACCAAAATCAAGAAAAATTAGATGATATTCATTCTGTTGAATTTAAGAATGTGTCCTTTCAATACGCTGAAAATTTACCTATGGTTTTAAAAGACATTTCTTTTAAAGTTAAAAAGGGGGAGCGCATTGGGTTTATTGGTCGAACAGGAAGTGGTAAATCAACTTTATTACATTTATTAATGAGACAAATTGACCCAACTTCTGGTGACATATTATTGAATTCAGTTTCATTGAAAAATTCAAATTTGGATGGGTATCGCCAGTTTTCAGGTGTAGTTCCGCAGGAAGTGTTTTTATTTTCTGATACAATAAAAAACAATATTTCTTTTGGGAAAATCGATGGGGAAGTGACAGAAGAAGAGTTGATTTCTGTTACTACTAAAGCTCACGTTCTACATAATATTGAATCATTTCCTAATAAATTTGAAACTCTTTTAGGTGAACGTGGTGTGAATTTAAGTGGTGGGCAAAAACAACGAATTAGCATTGCTCGTGCTTTGATTAGAAAGCCGAAATTATTGGTGTTAGACGATTGTTTATCCGCGGTGGATACTGAAACAGAAGATATTATTTTAAATGGTATTGCCGAATCTACCAAAGATCAAATTACCATAATTGTAAGCCATAGAATTTCATCTTTACGTTTTGTTGACCAAATTTATGTAATTGAAGACGGTGAAATCAAAGAGCAAGGATCACAAACTGAATTACTCGCTTTAAAAGGGATTTTTGCGGATATGTATGAAAAACAATTAAAAGAAGAGTGGAAATAATTTCGCTGAAAATTTGTTTTATGAAAATAAAAATGTATATTAGCATTAATTAACAATTAAAAAGTAACGCCTATAGAATAAACATTACTCTGATTTTTTAATAACCAAGGGAAACCTTATAATTTTTAGAGTTATGTTTCATTCAGTGGAAGATTCACTACTTGTGAGTCAATATTTAGCAGGCGACACAAAATCATTTGAGATTTTAATCAACCGTTACAAAAAAATACTTTTCAAAAGTATTATAAGTAAAGTTAAATCCTCTGATTTAGCTGAAGACATTTTTCAAGACACATTCTTCAAAATTATAAATACCCTTCACGCAGGGAAATATAACGAAGAAGGCAAGTTTTTACCTTGGGCTTCTCGAATAGCTAATAACTTAATCATTGATCATTTTAGAAGACAAAAAGGCAAAAAAATGATTTCAGAAAGTTCATCAAGTGATGATAGTTATACTATTTTCTCTCGAATTAGTTCAGATGATGAAAATTGGATTGACAGCACGATGCGTGAAGAATTGGAAAGTCAAATGGTAGATGTAATTGATTACCTACCTGAAAATCAACAAGAGTTAATCAGAATGCGTATTTTTCAAGGTTATTCTTTTAAAGAAATAGCAGAAATTCAAGGGATTAGTATTAATACTGCTTTGGGAAGAATGCGTTATGCTGTTCAGAATATTCGTAAAATTGTAGAAGAAAAAGAATTAGTGGAATTATAAGAAACAAAAAAGAGTGTCTTTCGGGACACTCTTTTAATATTCAGTATTTTAATTCCTTATTTCTTGTAGAAAGGTAATTTAACCACTTTCGCTTTGATACCTTTTTCACGAATAGAAATGAAAATTTCAGTTTCTAATTTAGCGAATTCAGTTTTAACATATCCTAAACCAATGCCTAATTTCATTGATGGAGACATTGTTCCTGAAGTTACTATACCGATTTCGTTACCATCTGCATCAACAATAGGGTAGTCGTGACGTGGAATTCCACGGTCAACCATTTCAAAAGCGATTAGTTTTCTACTAACACCTTCTTCTTTTTGTTTTTTCAAAAAGTCAGCATCAATAAAATCTTTTGTGAATTTCGTAATCCAACCCAAACCTGCTTCAATTGGTGAAGTTGTATCGTTGATATCATTACCATATAAACAATATCCCATTTCTAAACGTAACGTATCACGTGCTGCAAGACCAATTGGTTTAATTCCAAAAGATGCACCCGCTTCAAATACTTTATCCCAAACTTGTTGGATAGAATCGTTTTTTACGTAAATCTCAAATCCACCAGCACCTGTATATCCTGTAGCAGAAATGATTGTATGTTCAACACCAGCGAAATCACCTACTACGAAATTATAGTAAGGAATACCGTTTAAATCTACACTTGTAAGAGATTGCATAGCTTCTGATGCTTTAGGTCCTTGAATTGCTAATAAAGAATAATCATCAGAAACGTTTTTCATTTCAACTCCCATATCATTGTGAGAAGAAATCCAATTCCAATCTTTATCAATATTTGAAGCATTAACAACTAATAAATATTGCTCTTCCTTGATTTTGTAAACGATTAAATCATCTACAATCCCACCTTTACCATTTGGTAAACAAGAATATTGAGCTTTGCCAGGCGTTAAAACAGAAGCATCGTTTGTTGTAACTTTTTGAATTAAATCCAACGCTTTTGGACCATTTAAAAGGAATTCACCCATATGTGAAACATCAAAAACACCAACTCCATTTCTAACAGTTTCGTGTTCGATGTTTACTCCTTCATATTGAACAGGCATATTATATCCTGCAAATGGAACCATTTTCGCACCAAGCGAAATGTGTGTTTCTGTAAGCGCTGTGTTTTTCATTTCAAAAAAGTTTCCGCAAAAGTAGAAAATTTAAAATAGGATTATCATACTTTGAATGACTATTTAAACCCAAGCAGATTTATTTTTAAATTCGTAGTATGTCAACAACTATTTTCAATACTCAAAAATCGATACTTCAAGCAATCGAAATTCCGGAATTAGTTCAAAGGGGAATTAAATTGTATGTAAAACGTGATGATTTAATTCACAATGAAGTATCTGGTAATAAGTGGCGTAAGTTAAAATACAACATTGAACAGGTATATCAAGGAAAGTTTGAAGGGGTGTTTACATTTGGTGGGGCTTTTTCCAATCATTTAGTTGCTACAGCATCTGCTTGTAATCAATTGGGATTGAAATCAATTGGATTTGTTCGTGGCAATGAATTAACGATTAATTCGAATGATACATTGAAACGATGTTACGAACTAGGTATGGAACTTCGTTTTTTATCCCGTGAAGAATACGCTTTACGCAATGACAAACAATACATTCACGAAATACAGTCTGAAAATTTAGGTTTTTATCCCATTCCAGAAGGTGGTTCAAATTATCTAGGTGTTATCGGATGTCAAGAGATTGTGAAAGAGATTGAAATTCCAATAGACCATTTGTTTATCGCACAAGGAACTGCGACTACAAGTTGTGGTGTTTTAATAGGGAAAAATTCACAAACTAAACTTCACGTTATCCCTGTTTTAAAAGGTTTTCATTCAAAAGAAACGATGGTTGATATACTTAAATACGCACTTTTAGATGAAGACTATGCGAACGAATTGGTTGAAGATGTTATTGTTCATTCAGAATATCATTTTGGAGGTTACGGAAAATATTCAGATGAATTAATTCATTTTATCAAAGATATCTATTCAGGTTATCAATTACCATTGGATTTTGTTTATACTGGAAAAGTTTTTTATGGAATGCTTGAAGAACTACGTAGTGGTAATTTTGATAATCAAACAGTGGTTTTTATTCATACGGGTGGTTTACAGGGGAATGGAGAATTAGTTGTGTTTGGTTAACTGTTTTTATTGCTGGTTAAAGTAATTTTTTAACTATTACTTTGTTTAATTTGAATGTGTGTTTGCTATTATTTTAGCAATTTCGTTGAATTTGATTTTCTACAAAGAACTTGGTAACATTAATAAAAAAGGCATTGCTTGATTGTAATCTAAGTCATCATATTCCAAACCTAATAATCGTATGTTTTTATAGTATGTATCGTGTTGATTGTAATACATTTTTTCACTTTGTATAAACCATGCTTTATCACCCAATTTTTGA
>CANHVK010000061.1 GCA_947464135.1 Flavobacteriia bacterium
TATTCAAAATATTCAACGTATTGGAAAAACAGGTGTTACTGGATTAATTTTAGGTAAACACCATTCATTAAATGACAAATTCATTGGATTACGTGCTGATTTAGATGCATTACCTATTATTGAGGAAAACGAAGTCGCTTATAAATCTCAAAATGAAGGTGTCATGCATGCATGTGGTCATGACGTTCACACTAGTGTTTTATTAGGTGCAGCAGAAATTTTAAATGAAATAAAAGACGAACTTCCTGAACCAATCAAATTAATTTTTCAACCAGGAGAAGAAAAAAATCCGGGTGGAGCAACTATATTGATAAAGGAGGGCATATTAGAGAATCCTTTGGTATCAAAGATGTATGCTTTACATGTATTTCCAGAAATGTTAGCTGGTAAAGTTGGCTATAAAGCTGGTTTATATATGGCATCATGTGATGAGGTATATATTACTATTCATGGAAAAGGTGGTCATGGAGCAATGCCTCACCAATGTATTGATCCTATTGTTATTGGTTCAACATTGGTTACTACATTACAACAAATTGTAAGTAGATTTTGTGATCCTAAAACACCCTGTGTGCTTACTTTTGGACATTTTGAAGCTATTGGAGCAACTAATGTAATTCCATCAAAAGCATTATTAAAAGGTACCTTTAGAACTATGGATGAATCATGGCGTGAAAAAGCATTAGTTTTAATCGAAAAACAAGTAAAATCAATCGTTCATTCATTTGGCGGCGAAGTAGATATCGAAATCAGTAGAGGATATCCCTGCTTAATAAATGATGAAGTGCTCACTTATGATGCTAAAGAAAAATTAATTCATTGTTTAGGTGATGAAAATGTTTCAGAATTACCAATTCGATTAACATCAGAAGATTTTTCCTTTTATTCACAAAAAATACCCGTGTGCTTTATTCGATTAGGTGTTGGTGATGAAAACAAAGAAATGAATTATGGAGTTCACCACCCTAAATTTGATATTGATTCTTCATCAATAAAAACAGGAATTGAAACAATTGTGAATCTAGTTTTCTGATATTAATTGTTAATTAATGTAACCCCTCCGTTCTTTTTAAGATAAGTACCATCAGTAAACTCACCAACCAAATAATAAAAATAATCGCCATTTTCTAGTGGAACTTTATCTTTATTGGAGCCATCCCATAGAAAAGTCCCTACTCCATTATTTAATTCATACACCTTATTTCCCCATCTATTAAAAACTAAAATATTGTAAGACTTAAAAATGGTATCAAAGAATTCGAAATTATCATTTTTGCCGTCATTATTTGGTGTAAAAATATTTGGCATATCATAATCTTTAATTACATTAATTCCTAAAATTAATTGATCAGAGCATAGATCTTTATCTGTTATCGTTAGCAAAATGTTTTTGGGTCCATATTTACTATATTTGATTGAAACAGGCAAAGAAATTTCTGAAGAATCTAACATGGTTTTATTAGGATAGTCAAAATTCCATTTCCATTTTATTATTGGATTATTAGGACTTTTAGAAAAATCATTTATTTGTAAAGATTGACCTAATTTAATTTCGTTCGATGAAACACTAAATTTAGCATCCATACCCGTTTCAGGAATTTTAATTATGGTATCTTGTTCTTCCATTAAGTATGTCACTTTACAGTTCTCAAAGTCTGTCAACGTAACAGTAGGTTTATAGGTAGTAATATCAGGATATCTGTGCTTTAAAGTTAAAGAATCATTTATAAAAGTACCATCACCTAAATCCCATCTTATTGTAGCTACCTTATCCGTATTTTTAAGGTCAAATTTGTAATACTGTCCACATACATCTCCCATACCAGACCAAATCGGATAACCAATGGGGCCATTAATCTTTAAGAAATCTTTTATTATTGTATCAGCACTACAATTAAATTGATCCACTGTTCTCATGTAGGTAGAATAAATTCCAGGCTTGTTATAAATTTTAAGAGGATTTAAAAGTGTTGATTTTGAATTTTTGGAAAATAACCAAAAAGTAGAATCAATTTTCCCTATTGATTCGCTAATGTTTGAATAATTGGATGTTAATGGTGGGCATTTAAATTCTAAATATTGCTTCGTAGTATCAATCAGGTTTTTAAACTTAATATCAACCATTGGCTTAGGCATGGAAACGGTTATAGTCTTTTCAAAAACATCAATGCATTTCTTTTTGTCCAAAGAAGTTAAAGTAATTTTATGTTCTTTAGAAATTGACAGATTTTTATTATCATTAAATTGATAAACAATCGAATCTTTATCTTTTGCAATAAAAACGCCATCAATCATCCAAGAATTATTAACCCAATTTTTAGTTTTATTAATCACCTTAAAATCAACATTATTACAAACAACCGGTTTGTAATCAATATCTGACTCAGGTTTAGTTAGAACAACCCATACTGTATCTGTCCTAGATATACATCCGAAAACATCTTTGGCTTTCAATGTCACATAATACCTGCCAATATTGTTATAGGATAAGTTCTTAGTGAATAAAATATTATTTGTGGAATCAATGGTGTTTTTAATTGGATCAAACCAATAAAACATCTTATATGGCCTTGAATTTCCTGAAATTTTAGAGTTATTAGAATATAATACTGAACCAGGTGCACACGTTGAATCAAGATCTGATATAACATCTGCATTTGGAAGTTTAATTACAATAACAGAATCTTTTGTTGATTTTGAACATCCTACACTATTTACAGGTTTATTGATTGCAATCATTTTACCATAGTTAGAATATGCATAAGTTATATTTTGGCCTGAAATATTTTTACCTTCACCTGAATCAAAACCAAACGATGACAAAGGATGTTTGGTAAACGAAACACTATTATCTACAAATTGTAGATTTGAAAATTGACATACACTATCAACAGAAATCTGGAATTTTGGATTTACCCAAGAAATATGGAATAATTTAGAAATAGTATCTTGACATCCTGTTGAATTATTGATGGTTTTCTGTAAAACTCTATAGGTGTCAAAATTATAATATGTTTGAAAAGAACTCCCCTTAGCATTACTCGTTGGATTTACATTACTTACCGTTTTATTTGTTCCATTCCCAAAATCCCATTCTACTTTAATATCATCACCAGGCTTCCCTAACTTTGAAAGGTCTGTAAATGTATTTTTTATATTATAAGGAAGAACATTTTTATTGAAACAAAATAGTAGAGTATCAGGAGAAAATTTTGCTAAAGGTGGTTTGACTCTAAAAAAATCTTTCTTAAATAAAGAATCTGAACAACCTCTGAAATGAATATAAAATTTCACACTTATTTTACCTGTATCTTTACTAAATCTATGCGAAATTATTGCTCCATTATTTTTTGATGTATCACTAAAGATCCAATCGAAAGTCAATTCACTTTGCTCATGACTACTGTTAATTAATGAGTTATTATAAAATTTAATCGGATTATTCGCACATCCTGAACTTAAATCCGTTTTAAAATCAACTTTATCAATTTTACCAACTTTTATAAATTCATCAAATACTTTTTCCACAACACATCCCTGTGATGTAACAATCTTTAATTTAATATCATATTTTCCAACATCATAATTTTGAACTGATGGATCTTTACCAGAATAGGTTTTATTATTTCCAAAATTCCATTCCCAAGATTTTATTGGATTATTTACTTCATCATTCGAAGTTGATAAATCTGAGAATTTAACAGGTAATATCGAACAGCCGGATGAAGTATCTGATTTTATTTTAACAATTGGATTAGCTACTTCTATTAATCCAGTTTGAATTGAAGTACCATAACAACCATTGCTCGATTTAGATGAAAGTGAAACACTTATTTTACCTTCTGATTTGTATATATGTGCGCCAGGATCCTTACCTTCAAATGTAGTTCCATCACCAAAATCCCAAACAAACTCTGACATACCAGAAGAAGTATTAGTGAAATTAACTGAAAATCCAGGGCATATTTTAGTCGTATTTACAGTAAAAGCTGGAAAAGGTAATGGTTTAGATGTTACTTTGAAATAGGCATGCGATTCACATTGAATGGAATTATTAACAATTTTTAAATCTACCAAAAATGACCCCGCTTTTTTATAAGCTGGAAAAACTGTGTCATTATTAGCACCATATGTTCCATCCCCAAAATTCCAAACATATGAATCTACTGGTAAAGTAGCTTTTGCGGATAATGATGTACCAGCTTTTGCACAAAAAAGATCTTTTCCTGAAATGGTAGCTCTAAAATCATATACCTGAAACGTTTTACTTGTAGGAGGTGCACTACAGCCTGGTAAATTTGATACTAATGTTAAGGTTGATGTATATTTACCTGAAGATGAAAATGCAATGCTACCTGGACTGTATAAAGTACTACTTTGCCCATTACCAAAAGCCCAGCTATAAGTAATTCCATCTGTTTTTATTGAATTATTTGTAAAGGTCATATTTGCCGGTACTTCACATTTATTACCTTCTAAACCAAAACTTAGATTTGGTACAGCGATCACCTCAACGATTCTTGATGTTTCATAGGACGCACCAGTTGAAGATATCACGGTAAGCGTTACCTCGTATTTTCCTGGATTTGAATAACTATGATTTGTACTTTGTACTCCAGCAAGTGAAGAGACTACACCATCACCAAAATCCCAATTAGACGTACTAACAGAACCACTGGAGCCATTGTTAAATTTAATGGAGCCTCCAACACAGGCTTTTTGAAAATCTGTTGCAAAAGAAGCTGTGGTAGATTGTGAAAAAGCAATCGTACTGAAAAAAACAAAAAATATTATCAGTGATTTAACTACCTGCATTCATTTACAAAATATGTTAAAAATAATAATAAAATTTAACATTTCAGGCTAATACAGGTCTAAGCCATTTCTCACATTCTTCAAAATTTACATTTTTTCTCACTGCCAAATCTTTAACTTGTTCTTCAGTTATTTTCCCTAATCCAAAATATTTTGCCTGTGGATGACCAAAATACCAACCACTGACTGAGCTTACTGGTAACATAGCTAAACTTTCAGTTAATGATACACCCGTAATTTTAGTAGCATCTAACAAATTAAATAACCCTATCTTCTCGGTATGGTCTGGGCATGCTGGATAACCTGGTGCAGGACGAATACCTTGATAAGATTCTTTAATTAATTCATCGTTAGTTAGTTTTTCAGAAGATGCATATCCCCATAGTACTTTACGAGTATGCTCGTGTAAATATTCAGCAAATGCTTCTGCTAATCTGTCTGCCAATGCTTTTAATAAAATAGCATTGTAATCATCATGGTCTTTTTCGAATATAGCTACTTTTTCATCTAGGCCAATACCTGTTGTAACTACAAATCCTCCAATGTAATCAACTATTCCAGACTCTTTGGGAGCAATGAAATCTGCAAGTGCAAGATTTGGTTGTCCTTGCGTTTTCTTTGTTTGTTGTCTCAAAGAATATTGTTTGTGAATTAAATTATTTCTAGTAACATCTTCATATATTTCAATATCATCACCAACGGAATTCGCTGGAAATAAACCTACAACTGCTTTTGCTTGCACCCAATTTTCAGAAATAATTTTACTCAACATTGATTGAGCATCTTTAAAAAGTTTCGTCGCTTCAACACCTACTACTTCATCATTTAAGATCGCAGGATACTTACCATATAATTCCCAGGTTTGAAAAAATGGAGTCCAATCGATGTATGGTACTAACAAATTTAAATCTAGGTTATCAATGATGTTTAGACCAAGTTTAGTTGGAGCGATGATATCTTCTTTTTTAAACTCAATTTTAAATTTATTTTTGCGCGCATCTTCTAATGAAAGTAACTCTTTATTCGCACGACTGTTTGCGTGATGTTCTCTTAACTTAGAATAATCCGCTTTTAAGTTAATAACAAATTGTTCCTTTTTTGGACCAAGTAAACTTTCAACTACGGTTACAGAACGAGATGCATCTAATACATGCACCGTTTGGCCTTTTGTATAATTTTGTTCTATTTTAACCGCAGTATGTACTTTTGAAGTTGTAGCTCCACCAATCATCAACGGAATAGAAAGATTAGCGCGTTCCATTTCTTTTGCAACTGTAACCATCTCGTCCAATGAAGGAGTAATTAATCCACTCAATCCTATTACATCAACATTTTCCTTAATTGCAGTTTCAATAATTTTTTCGGTGGGTACCATTACACCTAGGTCGACAACTTCATAATTATTACAACCTAGTACGACAGATACAATATTTTTACCAATATCATGAACATCCCCTTTAACTGTTGCCATCAAGATTTTTCCGGAAAAAGATTGTTTACCATCTTTTTCAGCTTCTATAAAAGGTAATAAATATGCAACTGCTTTTTTCATGACACGCGCAGACTTAACTACCTGTGGAAGAAACATTTTACCACTACCAAACAAATCACCTACCACATTCATTCCATCCATCAATGGGCCTTCAATCACTTGAATAGGTCGTTCAAATTGCTTTCTACATTCTTCAACATCAACATCAATAAAATCCACTATACCTTTAACAAGGGCATAGGATAATCTTTCGTTAACAGGGTTATTTCTCCAGGATAGATCGACTTCTTTTTTCTTTCCTTCACCGCGAACCGTTTCAGCATAATCAAGTAAACGTTCTGTTGCATCTGATCTTCTATTTAGAAGAACATCTTCAACATATTCTAAAAGTGTTTTATCAATATTATCATACACTTCTAGCATAGTTGGATTTACAATTCCCATATCCATTCCATGCTGAATTGCATGATATAAAAATGCAGAATGCATCGCTTCACGCACTTTATCATTTCCTCTAAATGAAAAAGAGACATTTGAAACTCCCCCACTTACATGTGCACCAGGTAAATTTTCACGAATCCATTTGGTCGCTCTAAAAAAATCAACGGCATTGTTATTATGTTCTTCCATCCCAGTTGCGACAGGAAAAATATTTGGATCGAAAATAATATCTTCTTTTGCAAAATGGACAACATTAACTAATATGTCGTAAGATCGTTTACATATTTCGATGCGTCTTTCATAATTATCCGCCTGACCATTTTCATCAAAAGCCATGACAATTACTGCAGCACCGTATCTTTTTATTTTTTTTGCTTGTTCTATAAAATTGTCTTCACCTTCTTTTAATGAAATTGAATTGACAACCCCTTTGCCTTGAATGCATTTTAATCCTGCTTCAATAATTTCCCATTTAGAACTATCAATCATAATGGGAACGCGCGCGATATCCGGTTCAGAAGCAATCAAATTTAAAAACTTAACCATTGCTTCTTTTCCATCAATCATCCCTTCATCCATATTGATATCGATGATTTGAGCTCCCCCTTCAACTTGGTCACGAGCAACTGCTAAAGCGGATTCAAAATCTCCGTCTTTGATCATACGTAAAAAAGCACGTGATCCCGTTACATTTGTACGCTCACCTATATTTACAAAATTTGATTCAGGGGTTACTATTAATGGTTCTAACCCCGACAATTTTAATGTCGATCGATTAATCGTTTTCATATTTATGAAATCTTTCTTGGAGAATATTCTTTAGCTAAATCAGCTATTACTTTTATATGTTCTGGAGTTGTACCGCAACAACCTCCAATAATATTTATCAGACCTTCGTCTAAAAATTCTTTGATTTGTTGCCCCATCATTTCTGGAGTTTCATCGTATTTACCAAATTCATTTGGTAGCCCTGCATTTGGATGTGCACTTACTCCGTATGAACATGTTTTATCGAGCACTTGTAAATAAGGTCTCATCATCGATGCACCAAGAGCACAATTCAATCCTACTGTTAATAAAGGCATATGAGAAACAGAAATTAAAAAAGCTTCAGTAGTTTGTCCAGTCAAGGTTCTTCCACTTTGGTCCGTAATTGTTCCTGAAACCATAATAGGAAGTTGAATATTTAATTCGTTGTAAACTTCATCAATAGCAAATAATGCCGCTTTTGCGTTTAATGTGTCGAAGATAGTTTCCACCAAAAGAATATCCACACCACCATCGATTAAAGCTTTTACTTGTTCTTTGTATGCACCAACCAATTCATCAAATGTAATAGCTCTAAAACCAGGATCATTTACATCTGGAGAAATTGATGCCGTTCTATTTGTAGGTCCTATCGAACCTGCTACAAACCTTGGTTTATCTGGTTGTAATTTTGTAAATTCATCTGCAACTTTCTTGGCTAATTTCGCGCTATAAAAATTAATATCGTATACCGCTTTCTCCAATCCATAATCTGCTTGAGCAATCCAAGTCCCTGAAAACGTATTTGTTTCAACTATGTCTGCTCCTGCTTCAAAATATTGTCGATGAATATCTTCAATAATATCAGGTCTAGTTAAAGATAATAAATCGTTATTTCCTTTTAATGAATGGTTATGGTTTTCAAACCATCCTTTTCGAAAATCTTCTTCTTCTAGTTTATGACGTTGTATCATAGTTCCCATTGCGCCATCAAGCACCAGAATTCTTTCTTTTAATAAATCAATTATCTTACTCATACGTAATAATTAAAATACTTAGAAAGCTGGGAATATCCAACACTTATCTTTTCAGTTTTACTGATAGGAATTGGCACCTTTCTTTCATAAAGCAGGTTGCCAAGGTTTCTTAGGGCCAGTCCCTCCACCTTTCTAAATAAGTATATTTAAATGAACTGTTGCAAATATAGTATAGAATTCATTTAAATAAAATAAAAAAGGTCGGAAGTTCCGACCTTTTTTATTTTATTTCATTTTTTGCTGTTTTTCAGGATCATTTGTTGGTGCTTCTTTTGGTTTTTCCTCTTTAGGGAAGATTAACACAAATTCGGTACGTCTATTTACTTGGTGTAACTCTTCTGAACATTCTACCCCATCAACACAATGATTTAATGGTTTAGTTTCACCATAATTTTTAACTAATAATTTATCTCTTTTAATTCCTCTGGATACTATATAATTAGCACAACTTTGACCACGTTGTTGAGATAATTTCTGATTATATTCAGCGGTACCACGACAGTCTGTATGCGAACTTACTTCCACTGTAACATCTTTGTTTTCTTTCAAGAAAGCTACTAAGGTGTCTAACTCATTTCTACTTTCCTGAGTTAAATTAAATTTATTGTATTCGTATAAGATATTATCAAGTCTTACAAGAGCACCTGGACCTTGTGTTTTCTTAATCACCAACTCTTTACTAATTTGGCTATTACCATCAGAAGTATTGAACAAGACCCTTGATGGATTATATCCAATTTTAGATGCTACAACTTCGTAATTTCCATTGCGAGGTAAATTCACAAATATTTTACCTTCTTTATCTGATCTTGATGTGCTTATAATTTTATTCGTATTAAGGTCTTTTACTTCAACCACTGCATCTGGAACCTTTTCAAAATTATCTCCATCAGAAATAGTTGCAAAGAAAGAAACCTGTTTTCCACTCATCATAAATTCTTTCTTAACAGTCTCAGAACCAACAGCACCTAAAGTACTAAACACTTCTGAGAAAGATTCCATATCTGGATGACTGAAATCGAAGGTATATTGTCTTTCAGGACTTCCCTGAAAACTAAATTTACCTTCTGAATCGGTATATAAAGTATCTATTACTACTCCATTTTCATCTTTAACTATTACAGTAGCACCAGCAACAGGAGTGTGATTAGGATCATTTGAAACCAATGTAGCTTGAAGGTCAATTACAGTATTTCTGAAATTAACATTATAAATTCTATCAATATAATCCCCTCTATTACTTGAAAAATAACCTAATGTATCTGTACTATCAACAATTAATGAAAAATCATCCGCATTTGTATTTAAAGGATATCCTGGATTATTAACATTAATAACTTCTTTTTCATGTAACTCAGCTTTAAAAATATCTAAACCACCAAGTCCAGGGTGTCCATTACTTGCAAAATACAATTTACCATTACGTTCATAAGGAAACATTTCATTTCCTGCTGTATTCACTTTATCACCTGCATTAATAGGTTTAGACCAATCCCCATTTTCAGATTTATTTGAGTACCAAATATCTAATCCACCTAATGTGCCTTCACGGTTTGAAGAAAACCAAATGGTTTTACCATCTTTAGATAAAGCAGGGTGTGCTACATATAACATCGGGTCATTGTAAGGAAATGCTTCTTCCTTTTTAGTTAATTCATCATAAATAAATATACCAACAGAAGTAAGGTTTAATTTTTTGTTTCTTTTTAAGTTACGTGTATAGTAATATAATTTGTTTACGCTATCATAGTAAGCAACACCATCATGCTTTTTTCCTTTGATACCTTTAATTCTAGTAACTTTTTTAGTATTGCTATCAAACAAATACTGAGATAAAAATGCTGTATTTTCAATTAACCAAGGTGTTTGCATGCTCTTATCTCTAGCGGAAGTAAAGGCAACGCCTTTTGGATGAAATGCAGGTGAGAAATCTCCTAATTCTGAATTAAACTCTACTAAAGAAATAACAGTTCTTGACGTATCACTTTTTAATTTCTCAAAGAAATCTGTTTCGAAATAATTAGATAATTCAATTTTTCTAGGATCAGTAGATGCAGTAACGATTTCTTTTTTAAACATTTCTTTTGCATCTTCAATACGGTCTAAATAAAGCATAAACTTAATATATCCGTAGGCATCATCAAAATTAAATTGATCAGTAACCGCAAGATAATCAAGTGCATCTTTAGCTAAATTTAACTGTTTGGTTTTTAAATTACATTCTGCTGCATGTCTAAATAAATCTGGATAAACAGCAGGGTCTACCTTGTCTTTAAACATTAATTCATTGTATATAATGCTCGCATCATAAAATCTACTTAAAGAATAATATGATTCAGCTTTTGCAATTTTTCTATCCTGGGCGAAAATAATTGTACTAAAAATTACAGAACAAATACTTAAAATCAATTTGGTTTTCATCTATTGTATTTTTGTAAAAATTAAAAATTAAAAGTAACGTGGAGAAGCATAAACTGTTCGTCTTCCATTCATATCATAAGTAAGCATTATTTCGTGGGTACCACCAAGTCCTGTATTTCTTAAACCATTATATACAAAATCATAAGAGTATCCAAACATCCATTTCTCTTTGAATTGATACGCAATATTTCCTCCAGCAGACTCATTGAAACGATACATCCCTCCTATCCAAAAAGATTTGTAGAAGAAAAGGTTGGCATTAACATCGAAAGTAATTGGTGAATTTTGGACAAATTTCACTAATGTACTTAATTTAAAATCGGTTACACTATTTATTGGTTTCACCCATCCTGCTGCAAGAAAAATATGTCTTTTAACCAATGAAGCCGTTGTTTGCAATTTCCATTCTGTAGTCAACATACGAGGAGTACTTAATCCTACGTACATGTTTTTTGAATAATAATAAACACCTGCACCTGCATTAAAATTCATTTGACTATAATTGACTTTAAAAGGGTCGGCTTCATCACCTATCAACTGTTTAAAAGATAAATTCATAAAATCTAACCCTCCGCTTAAACCAAAATTAATACGATGTTTTCTTTTAGGACCGAAAGGAATTGAAAAAGAAAGATCACCAAAAGCAGAAGTTCTTGATGATGCACCTTTAGAGTCATTGCTAATATGTAATCCAGCACCCATAGAATTTCGCGCAAAAGGAGTGTGAAGAGATAGGAATTGTGTAATTGGTGCACCTGATAATCCCACCCATTGAGAACGGTGAATTAAAGTAGCATTCAATGCTCCCCTACTACCTGCATAGGCAGGATTGAATTGAAGGGGATTAAACATATACATACTACTTTGCTCATCCTGCTGAGCATAAATACTGTATGTGATTAATATGCTTAAAAATATAACTAAACTTTTTTTCATTATAATATATCAGTCTTTTATTTAACTAACTCAATAAACCCAGTAACGATTGGATCACCATTCCCTTTATCAATTACATAATAATAAGTACCTGTAGGCAAATATTCATTATCTCTTTTTCCGTCCCAATCATCCATGTAAGGAATAGGGCTTACATATACTTCATTCCCCCATCTATTGAAGATCCTCACTTGGACTTTCGTGTATTTTGCAGAAAAACTTATCACCCATTTGTCGTTTCCTCCAGGACTTTGAGGCGTTAGGAATTGTGGTATCGGAGCATCTGAACAAAGTGGCATTGAGATAGTAACTTCATCCTTACATCCTTTAGCGTCTTCCATAACTATTTTGAATGACTGTTTTTCTAACGGTTTTAAGTATTTAGTTCCTGTAAAGTCTAAAACATTAATATTTGATGTTTCATACCAACTAAAAACGTAACCTGCAGGAGGATTTAAAAACTCAATCGAACCGTTTTGTTTAGTGCATACGGATTCTTTCACTAAAGGATACATTTTAGATGAATAAAAAGAAACATCAACCACATTGCGTTGTGAATTTACACAATATTTATTGTCTGTTGTCATTTTAAATTCACCCGCATAATACTTATCTTCAAATAAATTAGTAGTCGGATCTATTGGTGTAACTTCAGTTAATGTTTGAAACCATGCAACGTTTGTAGATGTATTTGGAGAGAGGTTTAAATCACTCACTTTATTCGTTTTTGATTTACAAAACTTTTGTGATGTCTCATCAAGTTGTAATTGTTGATTGAATTTAATCCAAGTTAGATCCAATTTCACTTTTTCATTACTTTCACATTCTGTGTTTGTTTTTTTATAGGTTGCCCAATATTGAACATTTGGGTCATTGGTTACAGGACCTATTTTATCTAAACTAACCGTACCATCTTTTGCAAGATACCACGTTAAAATTCCAACAGGATTTGAAACGTTTGCAACATCTAAATCTGCAACTTTGTATGAAGAAGTATAACAAAGCTCAATTGGTTTGAGAGTCGGTTTAACTCCCGCATCAACCTTCAATTTAACTTCTTGTTTTTTACTAAAACAACCATCGGTACCTTTAACAGCAATCCAATAAGAACCTGAA
>CANHVK010000062.1 GCA_947464135.1 Flavobacteriia bacterium
AGCAGGATCAGGACATTATTACAAATGTGTTGTTAGTGATGCAGGAAGTGGATGTTCTAGCGTGACTAGTAGTGCAGTACAATTAACTGTAAATGGTGTGCCAACAATATCGACACAACCTGTAGCTATATCAGAGTGTATAGGAGGTACAATATCATTATCAGTAGTGGCATCAAATGGAGTTAGTTTATCATATGAATGGTATGATAATGGCGCAACGAATAGTAATACAGGTGGAACACCATTGGGAATAAACAGTTCAAGTTACACTCCACTAAGTACAACATCAGGGACAAAATATTATTATGTAGTAGTTAGTTCAACAGGAAGTGGTTGTTCGAGTGTAACGAGTAACGTAGTATCAACAATAGTTAATGCAACTCCAAAATCTCCTATTTTAGACAACACCAAAATTTACTGTAAATCAGATATTACTTTAAACTTTACAGATATTAAATTTACGTCTCCCACTATAGCTTCGAGTCAGCAATATTTTGTTTTTTATAAAGCTGGTTTACCGATTTTACCTGAACTACTTAATAATGCAAATGGCGATTATCAGGTAGCATTTTTTGACGGTGAGTGTTTGGGAGATAAATTGACTTTTAACATTCCAACAGATATCAAATTAGATCCGGGGCCAACGTTAACTACACTTTCAGAGGTTGTTTTTTGTCAAAATGAACAGCCAGATTTGGATCTAGTTGAGTCAAAAGCTAGTTTACCAGCTGGTACTGTTTCTTGGTATACTACTAGTAATGATCCTAATCCATTAATTAAATCAACGAAAGTTACGAATTCAAATACGACATATTATCTTTCAATAAAGCATGACGTTACAAATTGTATTAATGTAACAAGATTTCCATTACTTGTGAAATTAACTTCTGGCGAAAACATAAAAATTAATCCCTTGTTTGGTTTGTGTTCAAATTCTAGTTATACAGTAGCTGATTTAGACAAGAGTGTTACAAACGACTTATCAAAAGGAACAATTAAATGGTATAATGATAATACGTTACCTATTGTTGGTCAATCACTATCTAAAAATGATAAAGTAGATTTTACAAAATCTTATTATGCTATGTATGTTCCTACTAATACACAGTTTTGTTCAAGTGACATAAAGGAACTTTTAACAATGAAGTTGGTAAATATGAATCCGATTTCAACATTAAGTCAATTGAATCAAGGTTTTTGTTATGAACCAGATAGGTTTGTTTCTGATTTGAATTTTTTCCCTTACAATAGTTCAGAAATTCAAGTTTTTTCAGAACCATCAAATCCAAATGCAAAATTGGATTTAGCAGAAAAATTAATCTCTGCTCCTTATTACATAAAAACTAAATCAGTCCTAATTAATACGACCTGTTATAGTGATAATTACACTACAATTAATGTAACTTTGAATAAACCAGCATTAGAAACTGAAACTCATTTTTCAAATTGTGGGAAGAAAAATGGGTATATAAAACTTACAAATTATCCTAATAACGCTATAATAACTTGGTATAAAGACAATATTTTGTTAAGCGATAACTCAGATGTTTTAAAAGGGTTGGATAGAGGTGAATTTAATATTGTAATTAATGATAATGGATGTGTGCGTTCTAAAAAAGTTGAATTAAATGACTGTGTTCCTAGTGAAATCCCACAAATTTTAACACCAAATAATGATTCAAAAAATGATTTATGGGTATTAGGTTATTATGAAAAATATCCAAATGTTTCTGTGCAAATAATGAATAGATGGGGCAATAAAGTTTTTGAAAGTGAAAAGCCATATAAAGATAATTGGGATGGAAAAAATATGAACGGTGAATTCATTCCAACAGGCACCTATTTTTATATTATAGATAAAGGGAATGGAGAAGAAATTCTATCAGGTTACATCGAGTTTGTTAAATAATTACGAATGAATCATTCCATAACGATTTTTTAAATTTTTAATGTTAACTATTAATAAGAAATCATTTTTTATTACTGAACAAATAGGGTTACATTTGTCAAATTATATAATGATATAAGCATAATGAAAAAGAAAATAACAAATCAGTTTTATCTGAATATACTAACTTTAGTTTTAATCTTTGGAAACATAACAATCGGTTTATCTCAAGAAAATCAAAATGTTAAGCTTGCTGAAAATTTATATTCACAAAATAAATATTTTGAAGCAAGTTCATTTTATAAGAAAGCAACGTTGGAAGATAATATAGACCCTTCAGGTAATGTAGAAGTTTTTAAACATGCAATTGAGTCTATGGTTAAATCAAACCAATTTTACGAAGCTGTATCAGTTTACAATCAGTTCAGTTTGTCGGATAAATATACTTTTGAAGATGCTTATAACCATATTTTACTTTTATTATATGTAGGAGATTTAACGAACTCTAAAAATATAATGACTAAGTCGGTATTTGCTGATAATACAGAAGATAGAAAACAAAAATTAGCAGAATATATTGAGCAGTTCAATATGAATTCATTAGGTAAAAATGAAGCATATAAATTTGATTATGAATTTTATAAAGCTTTTTATAATGAACATGCGAATGAATATTTTCAACCAGCATCAAAAATCTTAAAAGATAAAACTGCTTTAAAAGAGTCTCCATGGATAGATATTACTACCAATTATTATTCTCATTTTATATTTGATGATAGTAAATCAAAGTATTTGAAAAACAAAAAACTGAAAGGTAAAAAGCATCAAGGAGCTGCGTTTTATGATTCAATAGGTGGGATTTGGTATTATTCAAGATTAATAAATAAAAAGTCAAATCCTTTAACAGCGGGTTTATATTTTTTTGATGAAAAATCCAAAAAAGAAGAAAGTTTCGTTTATAATAGACCGGATCATTTTTTGGGTCATCCGAGTTTATCAGATTCTCGTCAGGTGTTATGGTTTTCATCAAACAGAGAAGGTGGATTAGGTGGATTAGATATATGGTATAGTGTAAAAGATCAACTTGGATGGGGTGAGCCAATAAATGCTGGACCTGTAATTAACACTGACAAAGATGAAGCTTTTCCATTTGAAAAGGGCGGGTATTTATACTTTGCAAGTAATGGTCATAGTGTATTAGGAGGAATGGATTTGTATCATACTTCTATTGAAGGGGTAGAAGCCAAAAGTGTTTTAGAAGTGAATACTCCAATTTTTCCAAAGACAGAGAATGGGGTGACATCTACTGACGTAAATTTTGAATACGATCCTTCTTTAGCTAAAACATCAAAAATGGAATTAGTAAATTCTCAAAATCAATATCTTTTTGATTATTTAGCTTATGAAAAGTCTGGTAAATTTAGTAAACAGTATGTTTTAAATAAAGGAAAAACAGACGAAATTATTTTAAATGATAAAATTGAATTATCAGCTAATTTGAAAGATAAAGAAACAGGAATGAATATTAAATCTAATGCTGTTGAAATTATTGATGTAGCTACAGGAGATTCGGTAGCATTAGTGACAGACTCAGTTGGAAATATCAAAACAGAATTAGACAGGGATAAGGAATATCAGGTTACATCTACAAAAGAAGGATATGACCCAATAATGACGAAAATAGATACTAAAGAAAAAGTTAATGAAATTAAAGAAGATCTATCTTTAAGAAAAACACCAAATGCTCCAATGGTTAGAATGGAAAATATTTTATACAATTACAATCAATTTAATTTAAGTGATATAGGTTTATCGGAGTTAGATACACTCGCTGAGTTTTTAAAAATGAATCCTGATGTTAAGATTGATTTATCTTCTCATACTGACTGTAGAGGTCCGAAAGAATATAATTATAAATTATCTGGATTAAGAGGGAAAAGCTGTTATGACTACTTAATTAAAAAAGGAGTTAAAAAAGAATCTTTAGTAATGAAAAACTACGGTGAGGCTAGACCACTTAATCAATGTAAGGATGGTGTTGTTTGTGGAGAAGAACTACATCAGGTCAATAGAAGAACTGAGTTCATACTGAAATTTCAGAAATAAATACAAAGGGTGTTAACCCACATATAATTATTAGATTTTAGTGTATTCTTTTATTTCATCATAGTATGAATTGATGATTCTGTTAATAAATATTGAAAATTCAAATTCGTAAAATCGATTTTACCAACTAAATTTGAAATCTAAATTTTCTAATATGTTAGAGTTTAATCCGAAAGAATTACCTATTCCGAAATTACACCAGTTGTTATTAGGTGCGATAGGACCAAGACCAATAGCTTTTGCTTCCACAATTGATGCTGATGGAAATCATAATTTATCTCCATTTAGTTTTTTTAATGTTTTTAGTGCTAATCCACCGATTTTAATTTTTTCTCCTGCACGAAGTGGAAGAACGAATGAAACAAAGGATACCTATAAAAATGTGAAAGCTGTTCCAGAAGTAGTGATTAACATAGTTACATATGATATTGTTCAACAGATGAGCTTGAGTAGTTCTCCATATGCTCCAAATGTGGATGAATTTGTGAAAGCAGGATTTACTGCATTGGATTCTCATTTAGTAAAGCCTAAAAGAGTTGCTGAGTCTCCAGTTCAATTTGAATGTAAAGTAAATGAAGTTATTGAATTAGGTGAAAATGGAGGTGCTGGAAATTTAATTATCTGTGAAGTTGTAAAATTTCATATTGATGAAAAAATTATGGATGCAAATGGATTGATTGACCAACACAAAATCAATTTGGTTTCGCGAATGGGAGGGAATTGGTACTGTCATGCAAATGAAGCATCTATGTTTGAGGTCGTAAAACCACTTACAACAGTGGGTATTGGTTTTGACAATTTACCCAAAGATATACTACATTCCACAATCCTTACAAAAAACGATTTAGGTTTGTTAGCAGGTATTGAATTATTGCCAAATGAAACAGATGTAAACGAATTTAAATTGTTAGAATTAAATAATTTTTTCGTAAATTTAGATGATAACCCTACTCAATTAGAGTTGGAATTACACAAACACGCCAAAAATCTTCTTGCTGAAAATAATGTAGAAGATGCTTGGAAAACATTATTAGCATTTAATAACTAATCTTAAATAAATACCTATGTTTAAATTATCAGGAACAGTAAAGAAAGTATTTCCAACAGTACAAGTTTCAGAAAAGTTTTCAAAAAGAGAATTTGTAGTAACAGAATCTACAGGAATGTATCCTCAAGACATTTTGTTTCAATTGACTCAAGATAAATGCACGTTGTTGGATGGAGTGAATGAAACTGATTCGATCGAAGTTTCTTTTAACTTAAGAGGAAGAGAGTGGACAAATCCACAAGGAGAAGTAAAGTATTTCAACTCTTTAGATGCTTGGAGAATTGATCGCTTGAATGGTTCAGTTACACCTAACCAAACTGCAAATGCTGGTTTTACAGCTCCAGTAGCTCCTACTTCTATACCTGTTCAAATGGTAGAAAGTTCAGATGATGATCTTCCTTTCTAATTTATAGCAAGTTATTGTCAGGTCGCCCCACAAGGGCGACTTTTTTGTTTCTACATTATTTTCCTTCCTTTCCATTCTCCTTTAGAAAAGAGCATGTAAACAACCAGAAATAGAGTGTAAATTGGATAAAATATAGAGAACAAAATAATGTTTGATATATTATTAAATCTAATTTTTTGTTCTTGAATCAGAAAATCAAAAATGATTTTCAAAACCATTACTATTAGAAAGGTTTCTAGTGAAAAGAATATAAACAGGATTGGAATAAAATGATAAATTAATCCTAAA
The DNA here is from genome assembly GCA_947464135.1 of Flavobacteriia bacterium. Lineage (GTDB taxonomy): Bacteria > Bacteroidota > Bacteroidia > Flavobacteriales_D > Crocinitomicaceae > CANHVK01. The sequence continues at coordinate 5,737 of CANHVK010000062.1, forward strand.
ATTCCTATAAGGTTTGCAGTTTTGTCATTCACTTTATTTGTTTTTGTAGCCCATCGAATTCGTTGCTCTAAACACTTTTTAATGGAGCTTGGTGTATAAGTTGTAGCAATTAAATTTTGATCACTAATTACTGAAATAGATTGTTTTTGTTTGTTAAATTGTTTTAACAAAAATTGATCGTCTCCACTGGCAACCGCAAGGTTCTCTTGATAGGGTTGTATTTGATTGAAAGCAGCTTTATCTATTAATAAATTAGCCCCATTTGCAATAATTGGTCGAAACCAACCATAAATGGAAATATTTATTTGATTTAAAAAATGAAATTCTGTCGCAAAAAAAGATGTGCTTTGAACTGCTGGCTTCATTTCTACAGGAAGAACTCCTAATGAGGAAATAGGATAACTTTCTAAAGAATTAAAAAAGTTAGCTTGTAAGGTTATATCTGCATCCCAGGTCAGAATATATTCGCCTTTTGCGTTCGTAATTCCATAAATTAAGGCATTTTTTTTACCAATTAAATCCTTTGGTAAATGCAAAACAATGTGATTGAATCCATTTATTTGTTCTTTCAAAATTGATACAGATTGATCAGTTGAATGATCATTTACCCAAATAAATTCAAGGGGCAATTTATTTAAATTTTTAATTGAACGAATTAAGTTTGGGATATTATTTTCTTCGTTTCTAAAAGGGATAATTACGGAAATCTGAGTTGAATTATACTTAGTTCCTTTTGATGTTTGATTTTTAATAACAGCTTTCTTTTTACCTATACGGAATAACGTATACAATATCGAACATAAAGTAATATATCCAATAGCCAAAATCATTGCTTTATTCTTTTTAGAAAGGGAAACCCAATCATAGCAGGTACTCCTTGGTTGATAAACCAAAGTAATATAGAAGAAATTAAAATTATGCCTGTATTTTCAATATACTGACTAAGTATCCAAATCGAAATGGATTCTCGAATCACAATTTTACCAAACCACAGTGAAGGGGTTAGAGTACTCCAAAAATAGATAGACCAAATAATCGGAATTAATTTTATGTCAATTTCTATACCTAAAGAACATAGAAGTAAAAAATACTGAATACTGAATATCAAATATCTTAAAATACTGAATAGTAAGAAATTGAATCTAATTTTAAAATTATTCATTAAATGAATAATTATCCTTTTTAGGAATTTAAATCGATTTAATACTTTTTCAAAATTAAAATATAAAAACAGTGTAATAACCATAAAAATGATCAGAAAAAGAGGGGAAAAAGTAGGTATGTCAAGTGGTTTAAAACCAAGAAATGTAATAGAAATTAAACCAAAATATATACTAGCTAAAAATTGACTGCCATTCGCTAAAAACGTAAGTACAATAATTTTGGGTCTGTATTTTCTTTCAAAAAAATACATTCTACCAATAAAATTTCCTAGTAAGTTTGGTGTAACAAATCCTGTAATATTTCCAGCAAAATACGATTTAATCAGTTCATCTTTATGGGTAATTGATGAAAATGAAGTTACAATTGATTTCCATTTTAGAAATTCAAACCATTGATTTGGAATAACTAAAAGAATGGCAGTTACAAATAAAATAGGGAGTTCTATCGAAATGGAAGCAATTTGTTCCCTTGTAATTTTAGAAATTTGTTTGTAAAACAAAAAACATAGAATAAGAAACAAAGTTCCTTTCAAAACAATAAGTAAATACCTGCTATTTTTGATAGTTTTGTACAAAGCATTTCAAAATAATGGTTGAAGATAAAATAATTCTTGGAATTGACCCCGGTACGAGTGTAATGGGGTATGGAATAATTCACATAAAAGGAAAAAAAATTGAAATGCTTAATTTTGGAGTTATTCATCTTTCAAAACTTCCAAGTCATCCAGATAAACTAAAACGTATATTCGATAGAGTAGATGGCTTGATACGAGAATATTTGCCAGATGAAATGGCTATTGAAGCTCCTTTCTTTGGAAAGAATGTTCAATCGATGTTGAAGTTAGGTCGTGCGCAAGGAGTAGCTATTGCTGCGTCCTTAAAGAATAATGTCCCTTTTGAAGAATATACCCCTAAAAGAGTCAAACAAGCAATAACTGGAAATGGAAACTCATCCAAAGAACAAGTAGCAGCAATGCTACAAACTTTGTTGAATTTTGAAGATATGCCGAAGTATTTAGATGCAACGGATGGTTTGGGAGTTGCAGTTTGTCATCATTTCTCCAAAGGAATAGGAGAGCATAATAAATCGGGGGGGAATTCTTGGGAATCGTTTCTTAGAAATAATCCTGACAGAAAGAAATAACTAATTTAATTTTTGTTTTTCGTTCTTAAAATTATCAATAATTTCATTATAAATTTGCTCCATTTTGTCTTTGTCAGCTGAATAATAATTAAAAGATTCAATATATTGTAGTGAATCTACTCCTTTTCTTTTTAAGATTTCATTTCCTAAATCTGACATTTTTTTGTTTACTAGTTTTGGAGATGTTATTTTCGATTGAACTATCATTTCATTAAGAATCATTTCAGAAAACACTGATTTGAATTTTTTTTCTGATAGCAAATCAGCTGGTTTTTCAGGTAAATAAGGGGATGAATTTGAACACCCCCAAATAATTAAAATGAGTATGTATAATATGGAGAATTTCATTTTATCTATTAAATAAAACACGCATACCTTTTTGTTCAGAAACGATTTGATTACCATCATAAACAAGTGTTCCATTTACATAGGTACCAGCAATTTTATGACTGAACGTCACTCCTTCAAATGGAGACCAACCACATTTGTAAAGAACATTTGATTTTTCTACAGTTATTGTATCCATAGGATCAACAATCACTAAATCTGCATAATATCCTTCTCTAATAAATCCTCTTTCAGCTAATTGGAAACAAATTGCGGGTGCATGCGCCATTTTTTCTACTACTCGCTCAACACTGATCAAACCTTCTTTCGCTTTTTCAAGCATAGCTAACAAAGCATGTTGAACCAAAGGTCCTCCTGAAGGAGCTTGATTGTATGCTTTTGATTTTTCTTCTAATGTATGAGGAGCGTGATCGGTAGCAACGATATCAATATGGTTATCTAATAATCCTTTCCATATTCCATCTCTATCATTTGACGTTTTAACAGCAGGATTCCATTTGATAAAGTTTCCTTTTTTAGCATAATCTTGATCGGTAAACCAAAGGTGGTGGACACAAGCTTCAGCTGTAATTCTTTTCTTCTCTAACGGTAAAGTATTATCAAATAATCCAACTTCTTTTGCGGTAGAGATATGTAGAATATGTAAACGGGTATTATATTTTTTTGCTAATTCAACAGCCATCGATGATGATAAATAACAAGCTTCTTCAGAACGAATTAATGGATGAGCTTCAATTGGAATATCTTCACCGTATTTTTCTTTGTATAGGGCTGAGTTTGCTCTTACTGTAGCCTCATCTTCGCAGTGTGTTGCAATTAATAAAGGAACTTGAGAAAATAAATTTGTCAGTGTGCTCTCATTATCTACAAGCATATTTCCAGTGGAAGATCCCATAAAAATTTTAACACCACATACATTTTTTTCATTTGTCTTAAGAACTTCATCTAAATTATCATTAGAAGCTCCCATAAAAAATGAAAAATTGGCAGCAGAAGTATGTTTAGCAATCGTATATTTTTCTTCTAATAATTCTTGAGTTAATGTATTTGGAACGGTATTTGGCATTTCCATAAAAGTAGTTATACCACCTGCTACCGCTGCTTTAGATTCTGTTGCAATATTTGCTTTGTGTGTCAATCCCGGCTCTCTGAAATGCACTTGATCGTCAATACAGCCAGGAAGAATCCATTTTCCTTCAAGATTTACAACTTTAGTTTCAGGAGTTGCGCTGATATTATTATCAATTTTTTCTATTCGTTGGTTATCTATTAAGATATCAGCAATGAAAGATTTTCCTTCATTGAAAAGAGTTGCTCCTTTTAGTAAAGTTTTCATAAATGAGAAATTTAAATGAAAATTATAATTTCATAAAACGCATTTTCCAAACACCGTAAAGTGCTTCTTTGAAAATACTTGCATTCATTTTTGATGTTCCAAATTCTCTGTCAATAAAAGTAATAGGAACCTCTATGATTTTAAAACCATGTTTTAAAGCAGCATATTTCATACAGATTTGAAATGCATATCCTTTAAAAATTACTGCGTCAAAATTGATTTTTGAAAGCACATCTCTGTGGTAGCATTTAAATCCTGCAGTTGTGTCTTTGATCGAAATAAACAAAACCAATCGAACATATACAGAAGCAAAGTAAGACATTAATTTTCTTCCGATTGGCCAGTTAACAGTATTTCCTCCTTTTACATATCTGGATCCAACACTTAAGTGGTATTTTCCAGTTTCAAGGGGTTTTCTTAATCTTATCAAATCTTCAGGATTATGAGAGAAATCACAATCCATTTCAAAAATATAAGTATAATTTTTTGCTAAAGCCCATTTAAAACCATGGATATAAGCAGTTCCAAGTCCTAATTTACCCGCTCGTTTTTCGATGAAAAGTTTACCATCAAATTCATTTTGAAGTTCTTCTACTTTTTGAGCTGTTCCATCTGGAGAACCATCATCAATAATTAGAATGTGAAAGTCGTGTGGAAAACCTAATACTTTACGAATCATTTTTTCTACATTCTCAATTTCGTTGTAAGTAGGTATAATAACTAAACTTGAAGACATTACTTAAAAATTTGATACTAAAATAGGAATAACCTTTTTATTGTTTTCAATAAATCCATTAATTATTCTGAAATATTGATTGTTTTTACAAAAAAGTTGGGATTCACTTTAAAGTCATTACTTGCAATTTCAATTTCTTTCCATGCTTCAATTGGTTCTATCCACTTACCATTTTTTAGTTGAAGTTTCATATTAAATCCTTGAATACAATTGGTGTAATGATATTGAATTTTATTTCCCAGTATCTTGTATTCTAATATTGGAATTTGAATGGTTCTTAAATATTGATTAAAGATGGGTTCTAATGGTAAATTTGTATTTTCAATAATGAATTTTTCAATCTGTTCTGTTGTCACGGTACTATGCCAATATCGTTTGTTTAAATCCCGTAGTAATTGTCTGAATTTTTCATCATCATTAACTAATTGACGAATGGTATGCAACATGGCTGATCCTTTAGAATACATATCTACACTTCCTTCATTGTTTACATTATAAATTCCAATGATAGGCTTGTCATTATCTGTATTCGTGCGATCCCCTTGTGAGTAAATATTTGCAGCTTCTTTTCCTTTAGAACATTCTACATAAAGTAATTCAGAATAGGTTGTAAATGATTCATGTATCCACATATCAGCAATATCTTTACTTGTGATATTATTTCCAAACCATTCATGTCCACTTTCGTGTATTAAAATGTAATCCCAATCTTTACCCATACCTGAACGAGAACGATCAGTTCCGAGATAGCCGTTTTTATATTGATTTCCATACGCAATAGCACTTTGGTGTTCCATCCCTAAAAATGGAGCTTCTACTAATTTGTATCCGTCTTCGTAAAAAGGGTAGGGACCAAACCAATGCTCGAAACAAGTTAACATACCTTTCGTTTGAGTAAATTGTTTTTTTGCAATTTCAACGTTTGATTCAAGTACCCAATAATCAATAGGTAATTTCCCTTTTTCTCCTTCAAAACTATCACTCCAATGGGAGTATTTGCCAATATAAACAGCGATATTATAATTGTTAATTGGGTTTTTAACTTCCCAGTAGTAAGTGCTTTTGTCTTTAGTATTGTCTTTACCTATAAATTTACCATTGGAAATTGCCGAGAGATTATTAGGCACAGTAATTGCAATTTTTGCTCCTAAATCAGGTTCATCACTTTGATGATCTTTACAAGGATACCAAACACTCGCTCCTAAACCTTGACAAGCGATACTAATCCAGGGGTTTCCTTGCTGATCTTTTTTCCAGATCCAACCACCATCCCACGGTGCATTTACAGCTTTTCTTGGTTTTCCAGAAAAATATAACTTGATTTTATAGGTTTTATCTGGATATAATTCATTTTCAAAATCTATGTAATAGACATTTCCATCACGTTTAAGTGTTGTTTTTTCTTCAAAAAAGGAAACTGAATCAATATTCATAGGTTCTTGAAGATCAATTTGCATACGTTTACCTTGTCTTTTTGTAGAAAAAGTGATCGTATTATTTCCTTTTATTTTATGTTTTGAAATATTAGGTTCAATCGATAATTCATATTTTTTAACATCCCACCAGGAACGTTCCGAAGTAATGTTTCCACGTAATGAATCTTGACGATTGAATTTTTGTGAAAAAAAAGGTGATGAAATTATTATTGTAATAAGAAATAAACTGCAACGCATATGATATTATTATATGAAAGATAATTATTGATAAAATTTATAATGTTATGATTGCTACGTTGGTAACTATAATTGTTGAATTTAGATGGATTTATGGATGATTTCAGCAAGTTTCTGTGTGTTATATTTCCTGCCATAAATTTTTGGATCGATTGATGAAGATAAATTGTGTCGGTTTTGAAGTGTTTGTGAAATAAAAGAGTTAATTTTTTCTATTTCATTTGGTTCA
>CANHVK010000063.1 GCA_947464135.1 Flavobacteriia bacterium
GATAGTGCGAAGGAGAAATTCATTCAAGAAGCAATTCCTAATCTTTTTTCTGATCCTAATTCTCACCAAAGTATTATAAATAAAATTGTTAAAGAGGCAAAATCATATACCAAAGAAGGGATTAAGTTTGCCACATTGGCGATGAGGGATCGGCCGGATAATTGTTTATGGCTTAAAATGAATCCTTCTAAAGTCATGGTGATTCAAGGGGAGCTAGATAAAACAGCACCCATCGAAATGATGCTCGAAAAATTGCCTGCAAATATAGATATTAAGATTATTCCTAATGTCGGACATATGTCTCACATAGAATCAAACGAAGAAGTTTTATTGATTTTAAAATCAATTAATTAAACTCTTCTAAATCATCGATATTTGCTCGTTGAATATAACTTTTTACTAAAAGAGCAATTTCACTTACGATGGTCGACTTTTGTTTGTCAAATTTTTGCTCTTTCAAACCTGAAAGTATAACCTGTGCTTCCATCAATTGTTCTTCTTCAAAAGGCCCTTCTAAATTCTCTAAAATTGTCAAGCATTCTAGTGATTCCATAAAGCTACCTTCCACTGCTATACGAACAAAATAATCTAGGTATTCACTGAAGTCTAATGGTGAATTCCAAATAACAGATAGTATTTTACTTCTAATAGTTGTAAATTCATCTTCAGAGAGCGCATTTATTAAAGATTCCTTTGCATTTGAATCTTTTACAGTACACAAAAATTCAATTAATAATTGATTTTTTTCATTATGATCTTCTGTTGGATATAAAATTCTTAAAATCGGAAAAATAACTGTTTCATTTCCTATTAGCTCTAAAGCATCAAGTGATGTTTTGATTTTCGTAATATTATCAGATTTTAATTCTGATAAAAGAGTATTTATTTTTTCTTGCTTTTGTTGACTAATCTTTGCCATTTCCTTTTTTTTACAAAGTTAATGGTTTTTTTATCTATACATCATTTGTTATTACTTATTTGTTTTCAGTTGTTTATGTGTTTTTTATGATTAAAATCAGTTTTTATACTTATTTTTTTTACTAGTTTTGAGCAACCTTTTAAGGGAAACGAAGTATTATGTATAAAAACGTATAAATATGGTTGATTCAAAATTTACGAAACAGGTTCATATTTCGTCTGACATTACTGAAAAGATTAGAACAGTTTATTTCAAGTTTATACTCTTGGTTGGTGTTTTAGGAGTTTTTTTATTATATTATTATTTTGGATTAACCATTGAGTTAATCATTTTAACAAGTATTTCTGTTATTGTAAATTTGTTTTTTAAATACATCTACAATGACTTTGTTGATTTATCACTTAAAGGGGAATATATGATTATCAAAAATGCAGAAAAGAAAAATCTATTAGTTCCTATAAATAATGTCAATAAGTGTAAATCAACACGCTTTTTTAATTTAATGATAACCAGTTTTGAGTTTAATCTAGATGGAATTAAAAGAAAAGTATATTTTGTAGCTACGAATGAAAAAATATCAACTTTTCATTCTCATAGAAATAAAGAAATACTTCGTGTAGCTTAAAAAAAGCAAGCCATAAGCCGGGTTCTGTTACATCCGAAGATGTGCTATCATTTATCTAGTTCTATAATCACTCATAGAATCCATCGACCTACCCTCCGCGTTTGGCGAGCAACCATTCATCAATTTTCATTGAAACCGCGGTTTACATGGTCTTTCAGTTCGTAAGGTTTACCTTGCGACTTTTGTCACCAAAAGCCCGGTGGGCGCTTACTCCACCTTTTCACCTTTTCCGAAATTACTTCCGGTAGTTTTCCTTTCTGTGGCACTTTCTGTCTCGATTTCCCGAGCCTTCCTGTTAGGAAGTACGACGCTCTGTACTGCCCAGACTTTCCTCCATTATTTCAGGCGATAGCTTGGCTTGCTTAATGACAAAAGTATAAAACAAAATCAATTAATGATATTTTCATTAATTTTCTTGACACAATCTAACTTTTAAATTTTATTTAAAAATCTAAATTAATATCAATACGTATAAATTCATATTAAAAATAGGTTTATTTAAAATTCTAATAATATAAATATTAGTAAAAAAACTTATTTTTACTAACATTAAAAAGTTTTCAATTGTATTAAAATTTATAGGTATAAGTTTAAAATATCACATATTTTTTTGACAAATGTCATAAAAACAACATTTCATTATCTATACGTTTGTATACGTATAATTAAAACGGCAATATTATGAAAAAGCTTATATTTTTATTTGTTATTGTTCCAACAATTATATTTTCTCAGTCATTAAGAAAAAAACATATAGAAAGAGAAAATGATACCATCTATACTATTTTATATGGAAAAGATATTCATTCTATAGAATTTGGGGAATTAGATAAAGTAGAGGAAGGGAAGCTTTATCAACAGAAAAAAGAAGGTCTTTGGATTTCTTATTTTAAAAATGGAAAATCAAAATTAATTGCAGAATACAAAAAAGGGATTCCCACTGGTAAATTCATGAAATTTTATGAAAATGGCAAACTAAAAGAAAAAGGAGTTTTTGTTGACAATCATTATTCAGATACATTATTTCGTTATTATCAAAATGGAAATCCTGAAAGTGTTATTGTTTATAACGAAAGAGGTCAAGAGAATGGGATAAATCAATATTTTCATGACAATGGAAATGTAGCGTTGATGTATGAAAAAGACAATAATAAAATTGAAAATAAAATAACTTGGTATAAAGAGAACGCAATGTTAAAGCATCAAGTAGAATATTTGAAATCTGGAAAAATTAAACCATTATTCGAAAATGAATCTTCCTTTGCTTTTGATAATTCTTTGGGGAAAAACAGTGTATTATCTCTACGAATAGCTGGACCGATAACCAAGGATATTCCCTTTAATCCAAATGGGTTTAACATTGTTTACACTAAACATGATGAAATATACCAAATCGGTGAATTTTCGGAAGGTTCTTTGATTAATGGTAAATCATATCAGTATGATAATGATGGTCTATTAAATAAAATACTTGTTTTTAAAACAGGGAGATTTGTTTCCTATGCACAAATAAATAAATAAAAAGATGAAAAGGATTATACTCGTACTATTCATGTTATTTTCGATTCAATATTTTGCTCAAAATACGATAAAAGATATTGAAGGTAATACTTACAAAACAATTAAAATAGATTCTATTGAATGGATGATTGAAAATCTAAAAACTACTCGGTATAATAATGGAGATCATATTTTATTGAAAGATTCTTCTACAAACCAAATGACTAAGTATAGATGGGAATTGAATAACCGTCAACTCTATTCTTGGCATGTTTTAAAAGATGAAAGAGGTGTTTGTCCTACTGGTTGGAGAATTCCTACAGATAAAGAATTCAAAAAAACAATAGATTTTATTTTTAATGATTCAAATAGTAAACATCCTGAAGGGGTAAATACAAATTATGTATACAAAGAAAAAGTGGATGTAAATTCATCCTTATTTACAAGTAGTTTCGATTACATAGGTTCAAAAACATCAAAAGGTCTTTTATTATTCAAAAATTATTACGATTACTTTTGGACGATTGATGAAGATTATTCAGGGTATGCTTGGATGTGGTACTTTTCAAAAGATGCTGTTTTACATTACAATTTTGAAGAAAAAGGAGGATTGTCGGTTAGGTGTGTAAAACGTTATTAGTCAGTTTGATTTTTAATTAAGGGAGTGTAATTTAAACTCTGTCTAGTTTTTCTTTTCTATTCAGTTCAACAAATTAGTATTTTTTCTTGGATTCAACTCATAAATGCACTCTAGAAGGGATAATTTTATTTTGGTGTGCTGACTATAAAATCAGTATCGCGCGCACCCTTTTTTTTCATATTTGCATTGTTAATTTTAGTGTTAATAGATTCTGCGATAGTCATGTATTATCCTATTTTTAAGGTTTTAGTCAGGTGACTAGGATTCTCTTTTCACTATTTAATCCAGGTTTTATAAAATCATGATCATGTAATTTAATTTGAGTTTGTTCTTCTTTAAAATCTACAATCTGATGCTTTATCTAACAATAAAACTTGCCATACTTCAATCCTAAAACTTGACAAATAATTGAAGTATCAAAAGGTAACATACTTATCAAATGATTTTAAAAAAGCTCCAAAAGATTTGGTTGCTTTTCTGCCTTTAACAGTATAATCATATGAATTATAAAGTTTTCACTTATGTCTTGTTGGTTTTTGATTTTCCATTGTCTTCGTTTCAAAAGTAAATAACAAACTATTTCACTGGCTGGAAAGTGCGTTAACTCAACTTCTTTAAAAAGCCATTTAAAATTAATTCTTGTTCTGATTTAGGGATTAGATCTGATTTTTCAATTAAACTGATGATTGATTCTGTGGTTGACCTATCATCAATATCAACTACATCAAAACTTAATAATATATCTTCAGGAACTAGTTGTTTTGCGAATTTTTGAAGTAAATCTTGTATCTCTTTTTTGATTCACAAGTTAATCAAATGTATTCCAACACACCAAAATGATATTTACCCACACAAACCGTTTCTAGATATCTAAACATTTGATTATATTTGTTTATATTAATTGTAAAACTTAGATGATGCTTAAGAAATTTTATCTTTTTATATTTTTGTTTTTGAATTCGATAGCGTTTTCTCAGTCAAACAGTAGATTTGTTATAAATGTCCCAACAGCAACCTTGAGTCCAAAAGATACAACAGTAATCACTTGGACAGGAGGATCTTCAACAGATGTAGTTGAATTATATTTAGTTGATAAGAAAGCATGGGCAGTAGAATTAGTGATAGCTAAAAATCTTCCAAATACAGGATCATATACGTGGGTTACTGAAGTTGGTAGATTTGGTGAAGGCACTAAACTCTATTCAATACAAACACCAAATCAATCTAATTATGCTTATAGCTCAGAATTTGGGGTTCATACTCCAACAGTAGTATGTAGTGCTAAAACATCGAATCAAAGCTTAACAGGATGTGGTTCTGTAGTTTTCAAAGGTAAAAGTTATACAAGTAGTCAAACAGTTATAGATACGTTGATAGGTAAAGCATCAAATGGATGTGATTCAATTATTACCACAAATATTACAATAACAGCTTCAAAGGGTAAGTTTGTCATAAATGCGCCAACATCAACCTTGAGTCCAAAAGATAAAACAGTAATCACTTGGACTGGAGGATGTCCAACAGATGTAGTTGAATTATATTTAGTTGATAAGAAAGCATGGGCAGTAGAATTAGTGATAGCTAAAAACCTACCAAATACAGGATCATATACGTGGGTTACTGAAGTTGGTAGATTTGGTGAAGGCACTAAACTCTATTCAATACAAACACCAGATCAATCCAATTATGCTTATAGCTCAGAATTTGGGGTTCATACTCCAACAGTAGCATGTAGTGCTAAAACATCGAATCAAAGCTTAACAGGATGTGGTTCGGTAGTTTTCAAAGGTAAAAGTTATACAAGTAGTCAAACAGTTATAGATACGTTGGTAGGTAAAGCATCAAATGGATGTGATTCTATTATTACCTTCAATTTAACAATTAATCAAGGAGTATCTTCAAATGAAACAGCGACTGCTTGTGGTTCATTTACATGGAACGGTAAGACATACACAAAATCAGGTGATTATATTGATACTTTGAAAACTAGTGCTGGATGTGATTCCATCGTTACCTTGAACGTAACGATAAATCCTATACCTGTTGTAGCGGAAATAGTAGGAGAAAAACACACACAAGTTGATGCAACATCGTTATTAACGGTTGCAACTCCTTCAGGTATTTGGTTTAGTTCGGACTCAACAATAGCTTACGTAAATGGCAACGGTGCGGTTAAAGGATTAAAAGAGGGAACTGTTACCATCAGATATGAATTAAATTCGAATGGTTGTAGTAATAATCAAACAATACCATTTGTTGTAACTTCCAAGAAAGATACATCAACTACTGGAATGGATGAGAAAGAGATTATTTCATGGATGCATGTGTACCCAAATCCGTTTACAAATAAGTTGTACGTTAAAACAGCTAAAGTTTCTACATACGCAGTAGAATTAATCGATGTAACAGGAAAAGTACTTTCTAGCTATACGTTTGAAAATACTAATGAGCTGGAGTTAGACTTACGCCATATAGCAAACGGAGAATATCTGTTGAAAGTGATGAACGATCAAATGACACAGACGAGAAAGTTGACTAAATAATAGTCAAAAATTCATAAACAGGAAAGCGACTTCGTCAACGGAGTCGCTTTTTTTTGGGGGATAAATAAGCGAGACTGTAAACTGAACTCTGTCTAATTAAAAAAACCTGATATCGATTATTAACATTTGATTATTAATTATTTAGGCCAATACCAAAACATGGAAAGTAATTTACAAATACTCTAAATTTGTAAAAAAAATAGATTGAGTTTTAGATACCTTTATTGAAATATTAAAAATGATTTTATTAACGGTATTGGTAGAACACTTTGACTTTAAAAAATCAGAACAGATAAAAGAGCAACTTCATTTGTATTTTGAAGAAAAATCAGAACAACCCAAAGAGTTTTCTTCATTAACACTTACTTCTAAAGGTTTCTATAATGAAATCACTGTTCAAGATTTCCTTCTGCGTGGTCAATTTGTTTTTTTGCACATCAAACGACGACGTTGGACAGATAAAAATACAGGACAAATCCGTTAAGCGAGATTGGTATTTAGTAGCTAGATGAACATGTTTCAAAGATGATTTCTCTGCTTTTTTAAAAGAAATTAATCGATACTAAAGATACGGATTGTCATACTATAGGTTTCTTTTTTGGTGTTAATGGTAAAAAACTGGGAAGACAATATAGAGAATTTATGAGCGATTATAAAGATTGGAAACAATTAATTCATTCTGAAAAATGGTTACTTTTCACTGAAAACATAGGCAACTTCTTGCTAGAAGTAGTTTTATTCTTTGTAAAATCAGAAATAATTGGACTCAAACAAAAAAACAAAGAGCTCAAATATTATTTGATATTTCCCCTGATCTACATGATGCTTACAAACTATGTGAAAACTAAAATTTTCTTCATTGATATTATTCTATACAATAGTATTTTAAAATTAGATTACCAATTTATCATTCAAGGAATGATTAAGTTATAATTTGATTACATTATTTAATTTTTTAGAAATGATTTTAATAATTTAATTAGCAGCAAAATATTAGTTTTGTTGACGTTTAATTTGTTTAATGTAAAATCTGTTTACTAACATGAAGACATTAATTTTTTTAATTTATATTATTTTTTCTTTTTCAAGTGTTTATTCTCAAAATATTAAGAAAATTTATAAATCAATTAAAAATAATGATATTGAAGACGCAGTTATTGAATATACTAAAACTGATTCAAACTCAAAACTTAACGACAATGAAAAAATACTTTATAATTTAGGACAATGCCTAGTAAAAAGTTATTCAAATTCATCTGCATTTCAACCTTATGAAGCTTATAATATTTTTATAAACACTCGAATTGTAAACATCAATGAAATAAATGATTATCTCGAGAAATTTGACTTAAATATAAATAAAATAAAATCTTTTATTTATGAAGGTGTTGTTTTCGAAGCTAAAAAAATTAATTCGGAATCTTCTTACGAAAAAGCATTAGAGGTTTGTAAATCATGTGTTTTTGAGAGTGAATTGTTAAATCTTAAAATTAGTTCAGCTTTTAAGGCTGCTAAAGAAGAAATGAAAATTAATTCTTTAAACAATTTTATAAATAAATACTCAGATGGAAATCTTGTCGATTTAGCAATAGATATGCGAGACTCAATCGTTTTTTTTAATACTACAAAAGACTATTCTTCATTAATTGAGTATACTTTGGAATATCCTAAATCTAAATTAAATCAAAAAATAATAAAAGAGCTGCCTAAAATATTATATAATGAAATAGTGAAAACTAATGATATTCAAAAAATAGAATTGTTTTTAAAATCATATCCTAACGATTCAAATATTGATGATGTAAAAAAAAGGTACAAACAAATTAATTTTATTGAAGTTTCGGTAAATAAAATAAATGGTTGGGATAATAATATATGTATTGAAAATGATTTTTATAGATTTGATGCTGATTTTATTAAAGTTAAATGGAATGGGAAATATGCATTAATAAACAACAATGGTATTTCAACTCGATTTATTTACGATGAGATTAAAAAGATTAATTCTGATGTAGCATTTGTAACCAAGGAAAATAAATATGGTGTAATTAATATTCAAACGGGAAAAATAGTTGTACCAATTGAATTTGATGCTTTGATATATTACCTAGATGATTACATAAGAGTTATTAAATCTAAAAAGTTTGGTATATATGATAAAAATGGAAATGTTATCGCTCCAATAATTTATGAAGATGATATTTACGAAAACATGCGTATTCCTAGTGGGGAAGGACTAAATGATTTTGTAGGTGAATATATTTTGAACTGGTCAGATATTAATGAAAAAGAATGCAAAAAGTTATTTAATAATGGATTGACTTTAACAAAACTAAATAATAAATATGGTTATATCGATGAATCTAATAATATTGTTATATCTCACAAATATTCAGAAGCAAAAGATTTTGTAAATGGCTTAGCGGTAGTTTCAAAAGGTAAATTAAAAACAACCTTTTGTGGTGAAAATGGTGATTTACAAGTATTATTATTTGGTGTTATTGATAAAAACGATAAAGAAATAATTCCTTTTAATTATCATCGCTTTATGATATTAGAAAAATATATTATTGCTTGGGATAATTGCTATAGGGACTATCAATTTAAAAGCATTTTTACAACAAATGGTAAATTGTTGCCATCAGAAAATAATTATGACAGAATTGAGTTAGCAAAATATCTTTTTATTTCAAAATATTCATGGTTAATTGATGATTTAAGAATATTAGATTTTAAATATAAAGGGAATGAATATGAAGTCGGAGGTATAGTGATTCCATTTGGATTAAAATTTTTAGATATTCATAATGACAAGACGCATAAATTCGCTTTAATTGACTCAAATTTAAATCAAATTACTCCTTATAAGTTTGATAGTTATTATTCTTTCTATACACATTTAAAACCGAATATATTCTCTGATATTGTAAATCTAAAAATATATCCTTTAAAATCTAATAATAAAATTGGATTTATAAATCGCAATGGAGAGTATATTATACCATTTAAATATGATGATGTTGAATTAATGAATGGTTTTTATTTCAAAGTTTCAATAAAAAATAAATACGGTTTATTAAATAAATACGGTCAAGAAGTTACACCAATTAAATATGATTTTATTGAAAATTTTAATAAAGGATATTCAATTTTTTTATTGAATGATAAATGGGGGATTATTGATTCTACGGGAAAAGAAGTAACACCTATTAAATATGAAAAAGTTTTTAATCATTTTAATGAAGGAATTGCATTGGCTAAGATGAATGACAAATATGGATTTATTGATAAAATGGGAAAAGAACTGTCTGGTTTTATTTATGATGAAGCCGACTATTTTATAAATGGAACTTCTATAATAAAAAAAGATGACAAAGTATGTCTAATTGATAAAGATTTCAATCTAATTAAAGAATTAAAAATTAATTTTGAAAGCATAAAATTATATTCATCCACTAATTTAGAATTACTTAAAGATTTTATAAAATTTACAACTGAAAACAATATATTTCGAGTAGAACAAAATCAAAAGGTTGGGTATATAAATAAAAAAACTGGAGAAGAAATAATTCCAATTAAATACGACTTGATTGAATTTGATGGTAAAATCGGAATAGCTAAAGAAGGTTGTGAATTGAAAATAATCAGATTAAAATAATTTTAATATCAAAATTTTGATTTATGAAAAAGCATAAGTTTTTATTTTTTACAATTTCATTATTACTAGTTGTAAGTTGTAATTTAAATTTATTTTACGAACCTTCCATAAAGGATAATCTTACAGATGAAAATATTGAAATAAGATTAACCTTACCTAATGGAGAAAGTAAAGTTATTGATGAATTTGATGAACTTATTTGTGAAAAAGGAGTTAAATGCAAACATACCAATATAGAGAAAAACAAAGCATATTTAAATCCAAATCAGAAAAGTTATAAAATTTTCAAAACTTTCTACTACAAATTAATGGATGATAATTATTATATCTTCTATTTATATAAAAAAGAACAAAATGTTCTAGTTTTAAAAGAAGTAGTATCAGAGTCAAATGCTGCTACTGATTGGATTGAAACAATCTTTCAAAATAATGTTAACAATATAAAAAGTGATAGAGTGAATAAAATAAATAATTACTTACGAAAAAAAATTATTTACGAAAATGATGATGACAGCAAATATAAAATTGAATTTGATATACAAGGAAATGACATAACTATAAAATATTTAGATAATAATATAGTTACCAGTAAAGAACAAGCTATTATCTTTAAAAATGCGATTTATAATAAGTATGATAATGGTTGTTTTTCAAAGTCTAATTACGAATTAAATACTGATAATATTTGTTACGGTATAGATGGAGGTGATGTTTGTCATTCAAAAGTAGCTGAAGTTATAAATGGTAAAACAACAAATTATTTTAATGGAATAAAGCTTAATCCTAATGAGAAGGTTGTGAAATTGAAGTGGAGAATGGAGAATGAGACGAATCTAACTTCTGATTATTCTGATGATGGACCTAGATTTAAATCAAACTTATATAGAGTGCCAAGTGGAAAATATTGGGTTTTAATATATATTAATGAAAATTACTATGATAAATATGGAGAATTAGATTTTCGATGTATTCCTTATTTGTATGTAAGTAATAAAAAACTAAAATGGACATATGGTAGAAAATTTTCTGAGTGCGACTATATTAATTTCGAAACAGCTAAAATTCAAAACTTGATGTTTTATTTTAATCAATCAATCGTTGGCGTATCAAGTTTTCAAAAAAGAGAGAGTTATAGTGAATTTGATTCCTATGAAGGAGAACTTTGGTTTTTAGAATTGTCAAATATTGACGATATAAAAGATGAAAGGATAAGATATGAGCTAGATATTTTGAAATCTGAAAATGAAAAATTATCAGACAGAATTAATAAAAGAAGATATTTTTATAATAATAGTGAATTTTAATATCTTATTCTTTTACAGTAATTTGTATATTTGATTCTATTATTTAGTTTGGAATAATTAATACTTGACCGATACTTATTTGGTCATCTTTTATGTCATTAGCTTTTCTTAGAGCATCAATCTTAACACGATATTTTTCTGCAATTTTACCCAAATTATCGCCAGATTTTATTGTATGAGTTGTTATTACTGCTGAGTTGTTTTTTTCTTTGATTTTAGGTATTTCAACTTCTGCATTAATTTTTTCATTGATATTATATTTTGAATCTTTTGCTGTATAATTGATTTTTTCAACTTCTATATTCTCATTTTCATAAAAGCTTTCATTTTCTTCATAATTTTCATTTGGTGACTCTGCGTCATCTTCATTTCTTAAAGATTCTTCATTACCATTATTTTGAATTTCTAATCCATTCTCGTTTAACTCTGATTTAAGATATTTTTGAAAATTTGCTCTACCTAAAAATCGTATTTTATTATTTTCTATTTGTTTGAAAATTTCAACATCAATCTTAATTTTATCATTTTCATTCAAATTGTAGGTTCTGTAATAACCATCCCACTCACTATTATAAATAAATATTGTCTTATCTTTATATTTTGTTGTGCCTTCAATACTAGTAGATTTCTCGCTATAGTCAATTTTCTTTATTACAACAACAGCATTTATTTTGTCAATTTGAATTTCAATCAATTCTTTTGAATCAACTATCTTATTTTTATCTTCAAGATTTGTATTATTACAGTTTAATATTATAAATAAGATAAATAAATTAAAGGTTTGAATTTTTTAGCTTTCATATTAAAGTTTGTTTTTGTCTAAATTAAATTATAATTGAATTAAATGTGAAAAATATTTTTAAGCAGAATGACACTTATAAACTGCACTCTAATAAAAGTCAATTACATAAAAAAGCCCTACATTTCTGTAAGGCTTTGATTTTTAAGTGGTCCCACCTGGGCTCGAACCAGGGACCACCTGATTATGAGTCAGGTGCTCTAACCAACTGAGCTATAGGACC
>CANHVK010000064.1 GCA_947464135.1 Flavobacteriia bacterium
AAACAAATCACATTTTTAAAAGAACAGTTGACTATAAAAATGCATTAGCAAAAGCATACGGAAGTATTGGTGTAGTTTTTTCAGAGAAATCAAATTATAGTAAAGCATTAGAATATTATCGTAAATCAATCCAAGTTTACAGAGAAACTAATAAATTAGAAAATGTGGGTATTTTATTGAATAACATTGGTATTGTTTACCTTTCTCAAGCTCAGGAAGACAAGGCTCTAAAGAATTTTAAACAATGTTTAAAAATTCAACAAAAATTGAAAAACCCATCAATTGGTATAACACTAACTAATATTGGAAATATTTATAACCACAAAAATAATCATGAGAAAGCGTTAATCTATTATTCAAAAGCAAGACATATTTTTAAAAAATATCCAAATCCAAGAGGATTGGGTGAGTTATATAATAATTTGGGTTTGCTTGCTTCTAAACAAAACAATTTCGTTGAAGCCAATTTTTACCTTCTCAAAGCAAAGAAAGAGTTTGAGAATATTGATGATAAATTTGGAATTTCGGACACCTATAGATATTTGGGTGAAATAGATTTCAAAAGTAAAAATTGGGAAAAGTCTATTCAATACTATACTAAATCATTGGAACTTTCAAGAGAGTTAGGAATCTTAGATCAGATTAAAAATGTTGAATATAAAATCTTTCAAATTTTTGAAATTCAAAAGAATGATAGTAAGGCTTTAGAGCATTATAAACGTTATAGTAGTATCAAAGATTCTATTTTAAGTGAAGCAAACATTCGAAACACGGTTCAAGCTGAAATGAATTTTGAATTCGATAAAAAAGAGTTGTTTTACAAAAAAGAACAGGAAAAAAAAGAGATTATTTATACTGAAAAAATTAAAGATAATAGACAGATTTTCATTTTTATAGTGTTAGCGGTTTTATTGCTTTTTTCTTTTTTAATAATACTTTATTATCGAAATCAAAAACATAAAACAACTTCATTAAAACTTGATTTATTAGAGTATGAGCAGAAAGCATTACATCTTCAAATGAATCCCCATTTTGTTTTTAATTGTCTTGGTTCAATATCCAGTTTTATAATGCAAAAAAATGTTGATCAAGCGATTAGGTATTTATCTAAATTTTCAAAATTAATGCGTTTAACATTGGAGTTTTCTAAAGTTCCTTTGATTCCAATAGATAAAGAGATAGAGAGTTTAGAAAATTATTTAGCGTTAGAGCAATTAAGATTTAATCAAGGGTTTAAGTATAAAATAACCAAATCTTCAGATATTGAAGATGACGTAGCACTACCTTCTTTATTACTTCAACCATTTGTTGAAAATGCAATTATTCATGGAGTAGTTCCAAAGAAAAATCAAGGGCAAATTGACATTGAATTTACTTTAGATGATGACTATTTAATTTGTATGATAAAAGATGACGGGATTGGTGTTTTTCAATCTCAAAAAGAAAAAGAAAAATTAGTGAATGTTCATAAATCTATGGCGTTAAACATAACGGATAATAGGTTGAAAATGATGGAAATGATTTTAAATAAGAAAACATATTTATCCATTTCAGAATTAAAAGATGAAGAAGAAAATAATGTTTTAGGTACTAAAATTGAAGTCAAAATTCCAATTCAATACATAGATTAAAAGTTTGATTATGATAAAAGCGATAATTATTGATGATGATGCTAACCTAAGAATTGGGTTAAAAACCATGTTGGCAAGATATGCGTCACAAATTGAAGTTGTTGCGGAGGCTGATAGTGTAGAGTCTGGTGTTTTTGCAATTGAAAATAATCCTTCGGATGTATTGTTTTTAGATATACAAATGGGGGATGGAACTGGTTTTGATATTTTAGAAACAGTAAAACGAAAAAACAAAATAATAAATCAACAAATTGTTTTTATTACCGCATTTGAACAATATGCAATAAAAGCTTTTCGATTTAGCGCGCTGGATTATTTACTAAAACCAGTAGATCCAGAGGAATTAACACAAGTAACAAATAAGATTTATGAATCTGTAAAAAATCAAACAAAAACAGATCACGTAGATGTATTATTAGACAGTATTAGGAATAAAAATGAAGACTTACACCGCATTGTGTTAAATAATTCTGAAGGGATGCATATCTTAGAAATCGAAGATATAATTCGCTGTGAAAGTGAAGATAATTACACAAAATTTTATCTCAAAAGTGCGAAACCTTTAATGATTTCAAAAACTTTAAAAGAATACGAGGAGTTACTATCGGATGAAGGATTTTTAAGAGTACACCAATCACACTTAATCAACCTAAAATATGTTGATACATTTAACAAATCTGACTCAAAAGTAAAAATGTCTGATTCTAGTTTTGTTCCTGTATCTCAACGAAAAAAGGAAAAGTTTATAGAGGTTTTGAAAACCTATAAATAGAAAAAGGCTGTCCGAAAACAGCCTTTTTTATATATAAACATCGTGTCTATCCTATCGAGTAGGGAAGAGTTGATGAGAAAGGGATGGCTTCCCATCCCTATAAATCCAGGATTACATCATTCCTCCCATTCCTCCAGGCATTCCTCCGCCCATTGGTGGTAAGTTTTCTTCTGGTTGGTCAGTGATAACACATTCTGTAGTTAACAACATTGCAGCTATAGAAGCAGCGTTCTCAATTGCAATACGTGTAACTTTAGTTGGATCAATTACACCAGCAGCGTATAGGTTTTCAAAAACTTCAGTTCTTGCATTGTATCCAAAGTCATCTTTACCTTCACGCACTTTTTGAACGATTACAGCACCTTCACCACCAGCATTAGCTACAATTTGACGTAAAGGCTCTTCGATAGCTCTTTTAACGATAGCAATACCTGTAGTTTCGTCTTCGTTTTCTCCTTTTAACGTTTCTAACGATTCGCTTGCACGAATTAAAGCAACACCTCCACCAGGAACAATTCCTTCTTCTACAGCAGCTCTTGTTGCAGCTAAAGCATCGTCAACACGGTCTTTTTTCTCTTTCATTTCAACTTCAGTAGCTGCACCAACGTACAACACTGCTACACCTCCAGCTAATTTAGCCAAACGCTCTTGTAGTTTTTCTCTGTCGTAATCTGAAGTAGTAGATTCGATTTGCGCTTTAATTTGTGTTACTCTAGCACTAATTCCTTCTTTGTTTCCTGCTCCGTTTACGATAGTTGTATTGTCTTTGTCAATTTCGATTTTTTCAGCAGTACCTAACATATCTAAAGTAGCACCTTCCAATGTTAAGCCTTTTTCTTCTGAAATCACTTGTCCTCCAGTTAAAATTGCAATATCTTCTAACATTGCTTTTCTTCTGTCTCCAAATCCTGGAGCTTTCACTGCAGCGATTTTCAACGATGCACGAATTCTGTTTACTACTAATGTAGCTAACGCTTCACCATCTAAATCTTCTGCAATGATCAATAAAGATTTTCCTGATTGAACTACTGGCTCCAATACTGGAAGTAATTCTTTCATATTAGAAATTTTTTTGTCGTAGATTAAGATATATGGGTTATCCATTTCTACAATCATTTTCTCTGCATTTGTAACAAAATAGGGAGATAAATATCCTCTGTCAAACTGCATTCCTTCTACAGTTTTAACTTCTGTTTCAGTTCCTTTTGCTTCTTCTACAGTGATTACACCATCATTCCCTACAGTTTTCATTGCTTCAGCAATTAACGAACCAATTGTTTCGTCATTATTAGCTGAAATAGAAGCAATTTGTTTGATTTTATCATTGTCAGAACCAACTTCTTTTGAAAATCCTTTTAGAGATTTAACAACAGAACTAACCGCTTTGTCAATACCTCTTTTTAAATCCATTGGATTTGCACCAGAAGCAACACTCTTCATACCAGAACTAATGATAGCCTGAGCTAAAACAGTTGCAGTAGTTGTTCCATCACCAGCAATATCAGCAGTTTTAGAAGCTACTTCTTTTACCATTTGAGCACCCATGTTTTCAACTGCATCCGTTAATTCGATCTCTTTTGCAACAGTAACACCATCTTTAGTTACATGTGGAGCACCGAATTTTTTACCGATTACAACATTTCTTCCTTTAGGACCTAATGTTACTTTTACTGCATTTGCTAGAGTATCTACTCCTTTTTTTAATTTTTCTCTCGCTTCTACTTCGAAATGAATATCTTTTGCCATTTTTCTAATTTTTTTAAATTAACCTTCAATTACACCATAAATATCAGCTTCTTTCATAATCAAAAATGATTTGCCATCAATTTTGATTTCAGTACCTGAATATTGTCCATACATTACCTGATTACCTGTTTTTACAGTCATAGGCTCGTCTTTTTTTCCAGTACCAACTGCTACTACTGTTCCTTTTAATGGTTTTTCTTTTGCAGAATCAGGAATGATAATTCCGCTAATTGTCTTTTCTTCAGCTGGAGCCGGCTCTATCAATACGCGGTCCGCTAATGGTTTAAATGATATAGACATAGATAAAAATTTTAAAGTTCGCGTTATACTTTACTAAAAATATGCCAAGGTTAATTTCAAGACATTTTTACTGAAAAATGTAAAATTTTAGTTAAAAAAAATGCCAGTATGTGACATACTGGCATCGAATTAAATTTATTAAAATCTATTGAGCACCTCCTTGTTGTGGAGCTTGTTCAGTAGGTTGTTGTACTTGTACTTTTTCTGGAGTAGATTTAATGGTCAAAATCACACTAATAACAACAATAGCTATAGCTAATCCCCAAGTAGTTTTGTCTATGATATCATTTGTTTTTTGTACACCACCAATTTGGGTTGCAGCTCCAAAGTCAGAAGATAAACCTCCTCCTTTTGGATTTTGAATGAAAACAACAATAATCAACAAGATACTTGCTACAATAATTAAAAAAGTTAATAAACCTACCATGTTATTTTGAATTTAATTTTTCGTTTAATTCTTTAATTTTTTTTGCAAAGTAAGTCTTTTTTTCTGGAATTGTCAAACTTAATTGATTATAAGCTGAAATTGCCTTCGTAAAATTACCTTGCATCTCTAAAATTTTAGCTAAAGTTTCGGTATAAATCAATTGTTCATCGTCTACACTTTTTATAGCTTGTTTACTTGGATTGTAAAATTCTTTTTTAGTGCGAGATATAGATGGATTTGTTGCAATGATGTTGTTAATAAGTTGGTCTTTATCTGTTTTTTCTTCTGATTTATTTGATTTTAACCAATCGGTAAATTTTTTATGAGATTGAATATTATTATCTTTTTTTTCTATTGCTTCGCTTTCTTTAACAATAGAGTTGTCTTCAATTTGGTATTGTATAGTTGGCTCAAAGTCCAAAGAAAAAATTGTAGTAAGTGCTTCAGCATTAATTTGGGTATCCAGACTGGTTTTTAATTCATCATTTTCGATTTGCTCATCCACAACAGTTGATTGTGCAAGGGGTACGTTCTCTAGTTCAGTTTCTTCTGAAACTATTAATTCAACTGATGAAAGATCATTTGTTTCTGAAGGAATTTCTTCTTCAAGAAAATTTGCTGTGTCGTTAAGTAGCTCTACAATTTTTTTTCTATCTCGAATTTTGTATGCTGTATTAACTAGATTTTCTTCTAAGTTTAAGCTATCAAATTTGTTAACTAATTTCAAATAAGTTAAATTGAATATCTCTGAATAGGGATATTTATCCTTTAATTCATTAAATAGATTTAAATCTTCTTTTTGTAAAAGGTCAGTATTTAATATTTTTTCGTTTATTGATTGATACATACTACCAATTTGATAAAATCTTATTTATAACGTCTTGTACTATTTGTTGAGAAATTTGTTCATTTAAATCTGATTCAATTTCAGAAAAGTTTTTTTCTGTTGGATAATCTACAAATCGTGAACTAGTTACAGTCATTTCCATTTCTTTTGGTTTAATGACGTTAATTTTAATATTACAGTTTACTGTTAATCTATTTTTTGCAACATTATCACCAATTTGTATCGCAACAGGAGTGATGTTATAGTTTGTAATTGCTCCTTCTAAACGAATTTCTCCATCATTTTTATTATTGGAAAGTTTCAATCTCGTGTTATTTTGAATACCATCTCTTATTTTATCAGATAGAAATCCTGAAAAATTAATAGGTGAATTAGGGGCATTATTTTCAAGATTTGATAAGGTAAAATATTGCCATTCAGGCGGTATAGATCCAGTGTCATTAAAAGAAACACTTGACGGCCAACAACTAGTTAATAAGATTGACAAGATGATGAATGTTACAAATTTCATATTTGTATTTTATATTCTTTAATTTTTCGGTAAAGAGTACGTTCAGAAATCCCTAATTCTTCAGCTGCATTTCTTCTTTTCCCTCTGTGTTTTTCTAATGCCTTTTTTATTAAATCTTTTTCACGGTCCTCTAAAGACAAAGATTCTTCAACATCAATGTGTTCGTGAAAATCATGTGCTGGTTCGATTTTAACATTACCAACAATGGTTGCTGTCGGTGATAATGTTTCGGTTTTGTATTGTAATAAATTAGGTTGTTCTTTAACAGGAATAATGTCGTTATAAATCCTACTGATTACTGCTTCTTGATCTTGATTTAAATGAAAATTAGTACCGGATTGATTCATTAATTCATTCACTAATTTTTTTAAATCATTCAAGTCATTTTTCATATCAAATAAAAATTTATACATCAAATCTCGTTCTGATATTGATTCTTCTGATTTTACAACTGAAGGAAAAATGGTTTGATCTTGAATTGGTAAATATGGATTTAAAGTAATTCCGTCTATTTCTCTTTTATTTTCAATAACAGAAATTTGTTCGACTAAATTTTTTAATTGTCTTATGTTTCCAGACCAATGGTAATTCTCTAAGAGTTGAATAGCATCATCAGTTAATCGAATTCCAGGCATTCTGTATTTTTCAGCAAAGTCATTAGCAAATTTTCTAAACAACAAATGAATATCTTCTTTGCGTTGTCGTAAAGGTGGTAAAGAAATTGGAACAGTACTTAAACGGTATAATAAATCTTCTCTGAATTTACCAGAAGCAATCGCTTTTTGCATATTTTCATTGGTTGCGGCTACAACTCGAACATTTGTTTTGATCACTTTTGAAGATCCCACACGAATAAATTCACCAGTTTCTAAGACACGTAATAATCTGACCTGTGTCTGCATAGGTAATTCTGCAACTTCATCTAAAAATAAAGTTCCACCATCTGCTACTTCAAAATAACCTTGCCTACTTCCGCTAGCACCTGTAAAAGCACCTTTTTCGTGACCAAACAACTCACTATCAATTGTTCCTTCAGGAATAGCGCCACAGTTTACCGCAATATATTCTCCATGTTTTCTAGAGCTAAGTTGGTGTATTACCTGGGGGATAATTTCTTTACCTGTTCCACTTTCTCCAGTTACAAGAATAGAAATATCTGTCGGAGCAACTTGGGCTGCAATTTCCAATGCTCTATTCAACATCGGAGAATTCCCGATAATACCAAATCGTTGTTTAATTTGTTGTAAATTCATCATAGTATAGCTTCTCCGAGCAATGTTGCTGAAGTACAATCTGTGATTTTAACTTTTACATAATTTCCTATTTCAATAGCTGTTTTTGGAAATACAACTTTTACATTACCTGTATTTCTTCCAACTTGATCTTGATCGGATCTTCTTGATAAACCTTCGATTAATACATTTTGTACAGAACCAATTAATTTCTTGTGAGCTTTTAAAGAATGCTCTTGTTGTAAATTAATGATTTCTGTAAGTCTTTCTCTTTTTACATTCTCAGGTATATCATCTTCAAATTTTCTTTCTGCTAATGTTTTTGGTCTTTCTGAATACATATACATGTAAGCAAAATCATACTCTACTTCTTTCATTAGCGAAATAGTATCTTTATGTTCTTCTTCTGTTTCTCCACAAAAACCAGCAATAATATCAGTTGAAATTGCGCAACCTGGTAAAATACGTTTAATTGCAGCAATGCGATCTAAGTACCACTCTCTTGTATATCCTCTGTTCATTCGGTACAACATATCATTATTCCCAGATTGAACAGGTAAGTGTATTTGTTTTGCAATGTTTTCATACTTCGCCATCGTGTATAGAACATCGTCAGTCATATCTTTCGGATGCGATGTAGAAAAACGAATTCTTAATAATGGATTTATTTGAGCCACCATTTCTAATAATTGAGCGAAATTGGTTGTTGGCTTTGTTTCATCTTTTATTTCTCCTTTACTAGACATATTCCAACGGTAGCTATCTACATTTTGACCTAGTAAAGTAACTTCTCTGTACCCTCTCTCAAATAAATTTGTACATTCTTCAACAATCGTTTGTGGGTCTCTTGAACGCTCTCTACCTCTTGTAAAAGGTACTACACAAAATGAACACATATTATCACAACCACGAGTAATACTTACAAAAGCACTCACTCCTGTTTCATCTAATCGAATAGGGCTAATATCTGCATAAGTTTCTTCACGAGATAATAAAACATTTACAGCTTTTTGTCCACTCTCAACTTCTGTGATTAAATTTGGTAAGTCACGATAAGCATCAGGCCCTGCAACGATATCAACTAGTTTTTCTTCTTCAAGTAAATTTTGTTTTAATCGTTCAGCCATACAACCAAGAACACCTACTATAAGTCCTGGTTGTTTTTTCTTTCTTGTTTTAAAATCACTTAATCGAACGCGAACTTTTTGTTCGGCATTTTCACGAATAGAACAGGTATTTAATAAAATAACGTCCGCTTCAGATTCATCGCGAGTTGTTGTAAAGCCTTCTTTAGATAAGATAGATGCCACAACTTCACTATCTGAAAAATTCATAGCGCAACCATAACTTTCAAGGTAAAGTTTTTTACCATTTGTGTTCTCTCCCTGAACCATAGTAGCTTCACCTTGCTTTGTTTCGTCTATGACTTTATTATTTCCTAAATCTAAATTACCCATTCGTCAAATTTTAAGTCCCAAATTTAATATAATTTAAAGCTATGTCAAAATGTCAGTGGTATTACTTTTTAAATAATTAACATTTATTAGTGCGTATTTTATTGAGTTCATTTCTTCCTTTTTCTTACACCTGTTTGTTTTTTGAATTTAATTAAACTTAATTTGCATCACATAAATTCAACTTTAGAATATAAAATGGCTAAAAATTTAGTAATTGTTGAGTCTCCTGCTAAAGCGAAAACTATTGAAGGGTATTTAGGAAAAGACTTTATTGTAAAATCCAGTTTTGGACATGTTAGAGATTTAGCATCAAAGGGCTTGGCGATTGATTTAGAAAATGATTTCAAGCCTGCATATGAGGTTTCATCAGATAAAAAAGCCATTGTTTCTGAATTAAAAAAACTAGCAAAAGAATCTGAAATTGTATGGCTAGCGACCGATGAAGATCGTGAAGGAGAAGCAATTTCTTGGCACTTATATGAAACGTTAGCTTTAGAAAAAAAGGAAACTAAGAGAATTACGTTCAATGAGATTACTAAGCCAGCGATATTAAAAGCTATAGAAAATCCTAGAACTATTGATACTGACTTAGTGAATGCTCAACAAGCAAGAAGGGTTTTAGATAGATTAGTTGGATTTGAACTTTCTCCAGTTTTATGGAAGAAAGTAAGGCCTAGTTTATCAGCAGGAAGAGTTCAGTCAGTTGCTGTTCGATTAATTGTAGAAAGAGAAAAAGAAATTAATCAATTTAATTCTGAATCTTATTTTAAAATACAAGCACTTTTCTTAAAGTCTAAAGATAAAATTAAAGCTGAAGTTGTTAAACATTTTGGTACTGTTGAAGAAACAAATTCTTTTTTAGAAAAATGTGTTTCTGCAGATTTTAAAGTATTAGATGTTCAAACCAAACCTGCTCAAAAATCTCCATCGGCTCCATTTACAACTTCTACATTACAACAAGAAGCGAGTTTGAAATTAGGTTTTTCTGTTTCTAGAACTATGTCTGTAGCTCAAAAATTATATGAATCTGGAAAAATCACATATATGAGAACAGATTCTGTAAATTTTTCTCAAGCTGCATTAGATGCTTCTAAAAACGAAATTAGTAAGAGTTGGGGACCTGAATATTCTAATCCAACAAAATATAAAACGAAAAGTGCAGGTGCTCAAGAAGCGCACGAAGCAATTCGTCCGACTGATTTCTCTTTACATTTTATAACTGGAGAATCTGATGAAGTGAAATTGTATGACCTAATTTGGAAAAGATCGATAGCTTCTCAAATGAGTAATGCAAAATTAGAGAGAACAACAATTAAAATTGGAGACGAATCACTTCCTGAAATTTTTCAAGCAAAAGGAGAAGTTATAAAGTTTGATGGATTCTTAAAGGTATACCTTGCTGCTAAATTAGAAGAAGAGGATGAAGATGGGGAGGGGGAAGACGTTTTATTGCCTGAAGTGAAAGTCGGAGAAACATTAAGTTACGAAAACATAAAAGCTACAGAACGTTTTTCAAGACCAGCTCCTAGGTATGTAGAAGCTTCTTTGGTTAAAAAATTAGAAGAATTAGGTATTGGTAGACCTTCTACTTATGCACCTACCATTTCTACAATCCAAAAAAGAGGATATGTAGAGAAAAAAGAAAGAGAAGGAGAAACGAGAGAATATAAAGTATTGGAATTAAAATCTGGTAAAATTTCCAAAGAAACAAAGTCAGAAATTACTGGGAAAGAAAAGAATAAATTATTCCCTACAGATATAGGAATTGTAGTAACAGATTTTTTATGTGCACATTTTGAACGTATCATGGACTATAATTTCACTGCGAATGTTGAGTCTCAATTTGATGAAATAGCACATGGCAAAATTCAGTGGACATCTATGATGCATGATTTTTATAATCCTTTCCATGAAAATGTAACTAATACTTTAGAGCATTCTGATCGTGCTACAGGAGAAAGAGAGTTAGGCCATCATCCTGAAAATGGCAAGAAAATCATAGTACGTATAGGTCGTTTTGGACCTATGGTACAAATTGGTGATGAAAAAGAAGATGGTGAAAAACCTGCATTTGCTTCATTGAGATCGGATCAATCCATTAATTCGATTACTTTAGAACAAGCACTGGATTTGTTCAAACTTCCAAGAACATTAGGTGAGTTTGAAGAATTAACAGTAAAAGCAAATGTTGGTCGTTTTGGTCCATACATTCAACATGGGAAAGCATTTGTATCTATCAAAAAAGATGACGATCCGATGACTGTTACTTTAGAAAGAGCAATAGAAATAATTGAACAAAAAAGAATTGATGATCAAAATAAAATTTTGAAAACATTTACTGATAATTCTGACATTCAAATTTTAAATGGTCGTTGGGGAGCTTACATAAAATTAGGAAAAGACAATTATAAAATTCCCAAAGGAACCGAATGGGAATCATTAGAATTAGTTGATTGTTTAAAATTAATTGAAGATCAAAAAGGTCAACCTAAAAAAGTGTTCAAGAAGACCACTAAAAAATAAGACTTTTAATCCCTTTTAATACAGTATTGATTAATAATATATGAAAGATATTTCTTTTTACTTTAAGCCTGTTGATGATTTTTTTTACAATACTGAATCAATAGGTAATACAATTGAAACACATTTAGAAGATTCTTTTCCTGAAATAGAAAAAAATAGTATCGCTATTTTTTATTGTCCAGAGTCTAGAAATTCTAATACAATTAATGAAAATTCTTATTCAAATTTTAGATCTCAATTTTATAAATTATATCATGGCTTAAATTGGAATAAAAAAATTTATGATTTAGGTGATTTTATTTTAGGTGAAACGATTGAAGACACATATTTTGGAGTTAGAAATGTCACAACTGAATTAATTAAAAAAAATGTTATTCCAATATTAATAGGAGGTTCACAGGATTTAGTTATTCCTATTTATTTATCTTATTCTGATTTAGAACAAATTGTGAATTTTGTCACAGTTGATTACAAGTTTGATTTTGGAAATTCTGATGGTAAAATCACAAATGAAGCATATTTAGAACAATTAATTACTAAAGAGTCGAGTAATCTATTTAATTATAGTATAATAGGTTTACAAGCTCCTTTTTTAAAAAATTCTCAAATTGATTTATTTGAAAAATTATATTTTGATGCTTTGAG